>DATGGC010000200.1:0-5122 GCA_035308745.1 Candidatus Limnocylindrales bacterium
CATGGAACTTCTCGCTGATCCGGTCGACCCCCGGCACCAGGTCCCGGCCGTACTCGTCCATCACGAAGTCGCTGAAGCCCTCCAGCAGGCTCATCACCGCCTGGGTCTCGCGGAACAGGCGGCGCTGCTCGCCGTCCATCAGGCGCTCCATCCAGTGCTCGGTGCCGCCTTCGCCGCGGAGCGAGCGGCCGAGCCGCTTCACGCCGTCGCGGCTGAGCGACGCGGCGCCGCTCGAGAAGGCGCTCAGCTGGCGCTCCAGGCGCTCGGCGAGGTACGGCCGCAGCCAGGGATGGGCCTCGAACTCGAAGGCGTGGGTCGTCTCGTGGAGGGCAATCCAGGTCCGGAACGGGTCGAGCGGCACGTCGAGCACGCGGGCGGTCTGGCGGATGTTCTCCTCGACGAACAGCAGCCGGCCGGGGGTGCTCTCCGCCGCGAGCAGGGCCAGGTCGTACTGGCCCAGGACCCTGGTGCCCATGAACCCCAGCAGGTAGCCGATCTGATGGGTCGTCACCCAGCGGTTGGCGATCGCCAGGGTGGCCGGCACGAGACCGCCGCCGGCCGGCACGACCTGGTCGAGGAGCTGGCCCTCGAGCCGGCCGATCAGGTCCCCGAAGCTGGCCGCGTTGGCATGGACCCAGCCGGCCCGGTCGACCACCCCGACCCGGTCGACGATCCCCGGCAGCTCGGTCCCGAGCGCCTCCGAGAGGCGCGGCACGACGACGGCCATCGCCGCCGAGTAGGCCGCCTCCGAGCGATGGAGCTCGTCGGCCGGCAGGGCGCCGGGGGCCTTGCGCAACCGGCCGACGGCGACCGACTCGACTTGGGTCCAGTCGACGAGCCCCCGCCGGGCGGACCGTTCGGCCCGCCGGCCGAGGACCGTAACGGCGGCGCCCAGGGCCGATCCGACCAGGAAGCCGGCCTGCCACAGGCGATCGTCGCGGCGCGGGTTCGTCATCCGACCGGGACCCCCAGCTCGACCCCTTCGACGTCGACGAAACCATCCCCGAACAACCGCTGGGCGAGGTCGCGGAACGAGTCCAGGGAGCCCGTCGTCAGCTGGCGGTGGGTCGCCGGAGCGCCCGCCGGCGCCGGCTGGTCGTGGCCGGCCCGGCCTGGATCGGCCGCGGTCCCCCGGCTCGAGCCGGGCGCCTCGAGGCCGTTGATCGCAAGCAGGTCCTGGAGCGCGCCGGCGGTGGCCGTGGCGGAATCGACCAGGGCGATCCGGTCGCCGGTCGCGGCCCGGATCGCGGCTTCGATCAGCGGGTAATGGGTGCAGCCGAGGAGGAGCGTGTCGATGCCCGCAGAGGCTGGTTGGGGCTCGACCGGCGTGCCGTCGAGGAGTCGCTCGCCGAGCAGCCCGGCCAGTGATTCGCGGACGATCGCGTCGACATCGGGACCGCGCAGGCGGCCGGCTTCGACGAGGGGCACGAGCGCGGGCGTCGCATGCTCGTAGACCTCGATCGCCGGGTTCTCTTCCTTGATCGCCTGGAAGTAGGCGTGCGAGCGCACCGTGGCCGAGGTCGCGATCACGCCAACCCGGCGATTGCGGGTGGACAGGGCGGCGGTCACCGCGCCGGGCCGGACGACGCCCAGGATCGGCAGGGCATGGCGTCGGCGGAGATCGGCCAGGGCGATGGCCGTCGAGGTGTTGCAGGCGATCACGATCGCCTTGACGTCACGGGCGGCCAGCTGCTCGACGGCCTGCCGGCTGAAGGCCAGGACCTCGTCGTCGGGCCGCGGACCATACGGCGCCCGGGCGTTGTCGCCCAGGTAGATCGTCGATTCGCGGGGCAGGCGGCCGACGATCTCGCGGAGGACCGTGAGGCCGCCGACACCGGAGTCGAAGACCCCGATCGGACGCGGATCGGACATGGGACCTAGCGCCGCGCCCCGACCGGGACGGGCTCGCCGACGAGGAGCTCGTTGGCGACCCGGGTGATGTCCAGGCTGACCTGGGCGCCCGGCTCGGCCAGGACGAAGGGCACGCCGCCGTTGTTGGCCTGGATCACCAGCCGGCCGTCGGACACCACGTAATGCTCAGGTACCCGGCCGATCGCCCGGGCGAGCTCGTTGACGTCCATGCCGCCCGACGAATCGGCCCGGTTGACGAGGTACTGGACCTTCGTCGGCGGGTAGCCGATCGAGCGGAACGTGTCGGCCATGGCCAGGGTGTTGTGGATGGTGGTCGAGTCGAAGGTCACGATCTCGATGATCGTGTCGCAGGCGTCCAGGAAGCTCAGGGTGGTGTCGGTCAGGGCGGCCGGGGTGTCGATCACCACGACCTCATACACCCGTCGCAGGAGCGACAGGATCTTGTCGACGTCGCGCACGGTGACCATCTCGGCCTGCTCGATCCGGGGTGGCGCCAGCAGGATGTCGACGCCCGATGGATCGCGCCACAGGACATCGGCCAGGTCCGATTCCTGGACCCGATCGGTGGGCAGGTCGAGGATCGACGGTGCGTCGGGCGGGACCTTGAGCAGCGAGCGCAGGTCGCCGAACTGGAGGCTGCCATCGATCAGCGCGGTGCGCTTGCCGCCCTGGGCCATCGCCACGGCCAGGTTGAAGGCCACCGTGGTCTTGCCCACACCACCCTTCGGGGCGAAGACGGTCAGGACCCGCGAGGCCGCGGCCTCGGCGCTGACCTGGAACGCGTGGTGGACCGCCGAGACCTTGTTCATCAGGTCGAAGCCGGAGAAGGGCATCATCAGCACGGCGTGGATCCCGCGCTCGGGATCGGGCTCGATCGGATGCTGGGGCACGGTCAGGACGATCATCGGCAAGCCGATCGCGCCGGCGAACAGCTGATCGACCAGCTGGAGGCCCTTGATTCGGCCCTGGAGCAGGGCGTCGACGATCACCACATCGGGGCGAAGCTGGCCAATCTGACCGGCGGCCTTCGAGCCGTCGACGAGGACATCGAGCAGCTTGATCGCGCTCTGGGCGTTGAGCAGTCCCCGGACGTACTGGGCCACCTGCGGCACGTCTTCGACGAGCAGGAGCCGGATCTGGTCCTTGGCCATCGGCCGACGATACCATGCGCACGCTGCGCGGCTAGCCGTCCGAACGGGTCATGGCGCGCACCGCCATCGAGGCTATGGACGGTGCGCGACCAGGATCGCCCGTTCGTCGCCGGGCCCGAGCGGCTCCAGGCCGTAGTCACCCGCCAGCGACTCGACTTCGAGGCCGGCGGCGCGGGCCAGATCAGCCAGCTCGGCCGCGCCGACCAGGCGCAGCAGGTCGCGCCGGATCCAGCGGCTCGTCGGCGCGCCGGGCCGGCCTTCGTCGTAGATCGAGGTGAGCAGGACGGTGGCCGTGGCCGCGTCGTGGAGGGCCGCGACGGTCTTGGTCACCGTCCGGCCACTGGCCGGGTCGGTCCGGATGTAGTCGAGCAGGAGGCGCTGGTCGTAGCGGGCGAGATCGGTCGCGTCGGGCAGCCAGATGTCGACGACGGCCACGCCCCCGGGCGCCAGGGCGGCCGCCAGCGACTCGATCGCGGCCCGTTGGAGGTGCCGTTCGGCCATCAGGAACAGGGCATTAAGCCCGAGGATGGCCAATCGATAGACGGGCCGAGGCGGCCGCCACGTCGTCAGGTCGGCGATCACCGGCGTGATCCGGGGCGACGGTCGGCCCAGCCGGGCGAGCATCGCCGGATCCAGGTCGAGGGCGGTCACCTCGTACCCGGCCGCGGCCAGCGGCCGGACGATTCGGCCGGTGCCGGCGGCGAGCTCGAGGATCGGCCCGCCGGTCCGTCCGGCGAGGGCCAGGTACAGGCCGATGTCGTCGCCGACGTCCTCGGCCAGGTCCAGGTCGTACAGCCGGGCGAGCGCGTCAGCTTCGGATTCGGCTTCGGATTCGGGCTCGGCCGGCCCGCCGGATTCCGCCCCGGTCACTGCCCCGCCGGCTCCCAGCGCACGGTCCGGCCAGCCCGCTTCTTGACGGCCAGGGCACTGATCGCCTCGAGCGCCGCCCGGTTGGCCGCCATCGCCGTGGTCTCGGCATGGTCGTAGGGCGGCGAGACCTCGACGATGTCCATCCCGCACAGGTCCACCGCGGCCACGATCTGGCGGATCGCCCGGAGGACCTCGCGGGTCAGCATCCCGCCCGGCTCGGGCGTCCCAGTGCCCGGAGCGAGACCGGGATCGATCACGTCGATGTCGATGCTCAGGTAGACCGAATCCGGCCCGTCGAGGGCCTCGGCGATCGCATCGGCGATGACCGCCTCCGAGCCGCGGTCCTCGATCTCGCGCATCAAGTGCCAGCGCAGGCCGTGCTCCTGCATCCATTGGAAGACGTCGACCGGCGGCCAGTAGCCGCGCAGGCCGACCTGGACGAAGTTCGAGCCCTTGACCGCGCCCGACTCAATCAGCCGGCGCATCGGCGTGCCGTGGCCGGCGAGGACGCCCCAGTCATCGTTGGCCGTGTCCGCGTGGGCATCGAAATGGACGATCCCGATCGAGCCCGGCCGGCGGACCTCGGCGATGGCGGTGGCCGACGGCCAGGTGATCGAATGGTCGCCGCCCAGGACGATGGGGATCGCGCCGGTGCTGGCAACCTCATGGACCTTGCGATAGATCATCGCGTGGGCCCGGTCGGTCCAGGCCGGCACGACGTTCGCGTCGCCGGCGTCGACCACGTCCAGGACCTCGAACGGCTCGACCCCGAGCTGGAGCGAGTTGATCGAACCCGAGGTGTATTGCGCCTCGCGGATGGCCCGCGGGCCGAAGCGGGCCCCCGAGCGGTGGCTGACCGCGTCGTCGAACGGGGCGCCGATGATCGCCACGTCCGTCCGCCGGGCGCGCAGGACGGCCGGGTCGGTGATCCAGGGCAGGTTCATGAACGTGGTCGGGCCGACGTAGGTCGGCAGGTCGAAATCGGCGTAGGTCTCGTACTCGCGATTCCAGCCGTTGGCCGTGGCGAACCCACCGTCGGGCCTGGGATCCTGGCGCTCGGCCATCGAACCTCCGGGAGACGCCGCGATCCCGGGGCGCCGCAGCGCCGGACGGGTCGTGCATTGCGTCTTCTGGGGACGCCGCCGGTTCGTTCACGTCCAGCGGGGCGCCGCGGCCATCCTAGCACTGCCCTCAGGCCCGTCCGGAGCCGATCCTGGCGATCAGCCCCC
>DATGGC010000201.1:0-2778 GCA_035308745.1 Candidatus Limnocylindrales bacterium
CGACGCCGTCCCGAACCGCCGGCTGTGCCCCGTCGCGCTCGACCCCGGCGTCGCCGACGAGCGTGTCGCTGATCGTGGCTGCCCCACGGGCGATCGCCTCGCCGTGCTGGGCCGCGTTCAGCCGGGCCCGGATCTCGTCGGCCTCGCCGGCCCGCAGCGCGGCGGCATCGATCTCGGCGGCCTCGTGCTCGGCCAGCTCGAGCCGGCGGACGAACTCGCGTGGATCCAGGGCCAGCTCGCGCAATGCCACCGCGTTCGCCCGCCAGGCCTCGACCGCCTGCTCGACCGCCGCCCGCTCCGGGCCGAGGCCGGCGAAGCCGTCGAGCAGGTCCCGCTGGCGGCGCTCGTCGAGGAGCTGCTGCTGATCGTGCTGGCCGTGGATCTCGACCAGCGGGCCGGCCACCTCGGCCAGCCGGGTCGCGGTCACGACCTCGTCATCGAGGCGGGCCGTCGAGCGGCCATTGGCGTGGACCTCGCGGGCGCAGCGCAGGTCGCCACCGGCGCGCTCCATCCGGGCCTCGACCTGGGCGACCTGCGCACCGTGGCGGACCAGGCTGCTGTCCGCCCGGGCGCCGAGGGCCAGGCCGAGGGCATCGATCAGCAGGCTCTTGCCGGCGCCGGTCTCGCCGGTGATCACGTTCAACCCGGGACCGAACGACAGCTCGAGGCGGTCGATCAGGGCCAGGTCGGCGACCGTCAGCTCGAGCAGGCGGCCGGGCCGGGCGGGGTCCTCGCGTTCGTCGTGGCGTCGACCCGCCTGCGCTTCGACGGCACCCATCAGCTGGGCAGGAGCTCCACCTTGTGGCGGAGCAGGTCCCAGAACGGCATCGCGCTCTTGGGCTCGACGAAGCGGATCGGCGCCTCGCGGGCCGAGACCTCGACCACGTCGCCGACGTTGAGCGGGATGTCGTCGTAGCCGTCGACACTGAGCAGCGCCTCGTGGGCATCGACGACCCGCACCCGGACGGTCTGGAGCGGGCTGGCCACGACCGAGCGGATCGCCGACAGGTAGCCCGCGATCGGGGTCACCACCAGGTTCCGGCTGACCGGGTCGAGGATCGGGCCGCCGGCCGAGAACGAGTAGCCCGTCGAGCCTGTCGGCGAGGCCACGATCAGGCCGTCGGCGATGAACGTGGCCACGTGCGACGGGCCGATCGCGACGTCCAGGCGAACGACGCGGGCCAGTGACCCGCGCGCGACCACGATGTCGTTGAGGGCGAAGACCTCGTGACTGCCCTTCCGCCCGCCGGCCGGCAGGATCCGGCCGCGCAGGGTCATCCGCTCATCGATCGAGTACGAGCCGCCGACGATCTCCTCGAGGACCGGCTCGAAGCCGTCCGCCTCGACCTTGGACAGGAAGCCGACCTTGCCCAGGTTGACGCCCAGGATCGGAATGTCGGCCTCGGCCGCGGCCCGGGCGGCCCGCAGGAACGTGCCGTCACCGCCCAGGACGACGAGGGCACTGGTGTTGGGCAGCTCGTGACGGAGCTTGGTCAGCTCGCCTGCCGGCTCCGCCCAGCCGTCGACGCCACGGGTCTTGCACCAGGCCAGGGCGCGCTGGCGGAGGTGGATCGCAGCGTCGTTGGTGGGATTGAAGGCAAAGCCCAGGCGGCGCATCGTCACGCCTCCGTGATCGCCCGGAGGCGCTCGGCGATCTCCTCGGGTTTCGGCAGCGGGCCGTCGCCGTCGGCGGCGGCCGGGCCGAGGCGCAGGTCGAGCAGGAACTCGCGATTGCCCTGCGGCCCGAGGAGCGGCGAAGCGATCGCCCCGGCGACGCCCAGGCCGAGGAAGCGAGCCTGCTCCACGACCCGTTCGAGGACCTGCAGGTGGACCGCCGGGTCGCGCACGACGCCACCGGGCACGGACGCCCGGCCGGCCTCGAACTGGGGCTTGACCAGGGGCACGATTCGGCCGCCGCCCGGGCCGAAGGCCGTCAGCACCGGGCCCAGGACCAGGGCCAGCGAGATGAACGCGACGTCGATCACGGCCAGCTCGATCGGTTCGGGCAGGACGCCCGAGGTCAGGGTCCGGGCATTCGTCCGCTCCATCGAGACGACCCGCGGGTCGGTCCGCAGCCGTTCGGCGAGCTGGCCCCGGCCAACGTCCAGGGCGTAGACCCGGCGCGCGCCGCGCTGGAGCAGGACGTCGGTGAAGCCGCCGGTCGAGGCCCCCACGTCGAGAGCGGTCAGTCCGGCCGGGTCGAGCTCGAATGCGTCCAGGGCGGCGATGAGCTTGTGAGCGCCGCGGCTGACATACGGGTCGCTGGTCACGACCTCGACCGGGACGCTCGCGTCCAGCAGGTCGCCCGGCTTGCGATCCAGGCGGGCGGCATCACCCTGGCCCACCCGGACGCGACCGGCCAGGACGAGCGCCTGGGCTCGCGTCCGGCTCTCGACGAGGCCGCGCTCGACGAGGAGCTGATCGAGGCGCTGGCGGCTGGTGCGGATCACCGGTCGATCATGCCACGCCCATCCCGGCCGCGAACGGGCCGGACATGGATCCGGAGCGAAGCGGAGGACCCAGGAGCGGGCGCGGACCCGGGCGCGGACCCGGGCGAGCGGGCCGGGGCGAGCGGGCCGGGGCGCGGACCCGGGCGAGCGGGCCGGGGCACGGACCCGGGCGAGGACCTGGGCGGGGACCCGGGCGAGTTTCTGCCAAATGTCGATTTTGGCCGCGCTTATGGTCGGTGGGGGCCTCGATCCGAGCCGGAGAGCAGCCGCGCCGGCTCATTTCGTGCGTGGATTCGGTGTCGGTGGTGGCCGCCGAGCCCACGGCCAG
>DATGGC010000202.1:0-17727 GCA_035308745.1 Candidatus Limnocylindrales bacterium
GCCGGCCTGCCCGCCGAGCGGCCCGCAGGCGACCAGGGCCATCCCGGCTGGTCCGGCGACCAGCCCGTCGGTTGACCAGGCGGTCTCGGCGACCGCCCCGCCGCCAGTCGGAATCGGCCGCAGCCGCGGTGGCGCGCCGGCCAGGGCCGGTGGCTCGGCGGGGCTGATCACCCGGCCTCGGTTGACGCGCATGAATGAGCGGGCGACCGGGACCAGCCGTTCGAGCCGATGCTCGGCGATCAGCACGGCAGTGCCCCGCGACTCGAGGTCGAGGCAGGCATCCAGAACGGCCGCGACGCCGCTCGCGTCGAGCTCGGACGTCGGCTCGTCGAGGACGATCAGCCGCGGCCCCATGGCCAGGACCGAGGCGATCGCCACCCGCTGGCGCTCGCCCCCGGACAGCGTCGCGACGCGCCGGCCGCGCAGGCTCGCAAGGTCGAGGCGCTCCAACGCGGCGCCAACCCGGGCGATCATCTCCGCCCGGCCGACGCCCAGGTTCTCGAGCCCGAAGGCGACCTCCCGCTCGACGCTGCCGTACACAACCTGGTGCTCCGGGTCCTGGAAGACGAAGCCGACATCGCGGGCCAGGGTCCGGGTCGCGGTCCGGCTGACGTCGTGGCCGAAGACCGTCGCGGAGCCGCCGATCCGGCCGCCGTGGAAGTGGGGGATCAGGCCGTTGAACAGGCGCAACAGCGACGACTTGCCGCCGCCCGACGGACCGCTGACCACGGTCAGGCCGGGGCCCAGCTCGAGGTTCACGTCGACCAGCGCCGGGATTTCGCCCGGATACCAGTAGGACAGCCCGGCCAGGCGGGCCAGCGGCGCTTCCAACGCCTGGCTTGCGTCGCTCATCGCCAGATTGCCACGGCCGGCAGCAGCGCCGCGAGGAGCATCGCCGGGCTGACGGCCGGCACCGTCAGCGCCGGGTACGGATACCAATCCACGGCCAGCCCGGCGACCCGCGCCCACAGCGTGAGCGCGATCGAGACGAGCGAGACGGCCAGGACGATCGAATCGCGACCGGTCCAGCGGCTCGGGGCGTAGCGGCTGCGCGGTCCCGAGCCGAAGGCCCGCGATTCCATCGCCTCGGCCAGCTCGAGCGAGCCTTCGACCGCGGTGATCGCGACCGGCACGATCACCTCGGCCCACGAGCGGAGTCCGGTCGGCCGCCAGCCGCGCATCGTCTGGGCGTCGCGCACCTGGCCGAACGAGCGGCCGATCCCGGGGACGAGATTGAGCGCTGCGGCGACGACGATCCCGGCCCGTTCGAGGAACTTCGGCAGCGCATCGACGAGCTCGTTCGGCTCCAGGATGTACGACAGCGGCGCGACGACCAGGACCGCCGCGCCCAGCCCCAGGGCGGCATCGCAGCCGTAGGCGATCGACTCGACGGTCCACGGGCCGCCGATCACCGGCCAGCCGCCGGGCAGCGTAAAGATCGCCGTGTCGCCGAGGTGGCCGACCGCCACGTTGAGCAGGACGGCGCCGGCCGTCGTGAACACGATCGCCCGGACGAGGAAGCCGAGGTCCTGCTCGGGCCGGCTCCAGGTGCGCAGGACGTTGACCGCGATCAGGGCGACCAGGGCGCGGTAGATCGGGTTCGTGGTCGACAGGGCGACGACCAGCCCGGCGAGTGACCAGGCGATCAGCGCCCGCGCGTTCATCGCGCCCGCCCGGATCGGTTTGGGCGGCGTCTGAGGACGGCCAGCCCGGCCAGGCCGACGATCGCCGCGATCGCGATCGGCAGCGCCGGCGACCCGTCATTCGATCCGGGTGGCGGCGGGGATCCGGTGGGGCCGGCGTCCGAGCTCGAGCCGGCGGTCGCGGTTGCGCCGGCAACGTCGCCCAATGGTGGTTGCGATGGGCTCGGAGCGGGAGCGGAGCTCGCTTCGCCGGGATTGAGGGTTGGCGGCGGGACCGTCGCTGGACCGGCGCTGGCTGCCGCCGTTGGGCGGGCCGTGGGGTTCGGTGTTGGTCGAGCCGTTGGTTTCGCGGTCGGGTTCGGAGTGGGCGTCGCGCTCGGACAGCTGCCCAGGATCTTCGGGGGCAGCTGGTCGGATTGGGCCTCGTAGCGGAAGCCCTCCGCGTCGCCGTCGTGGAAGACCTGGGCGGACATGCCCAGGCTCGACCAGGTCCAGCCGCCGCCCTTCCGGGCGACGAACAGCTCCCAGAATGGGCTGCTGCTGGTCCAGCATGTCGGCGGGAACAGGGCCGGCTCGCTGTCCACCTGGCAGACGGCCGCGCTCAGGCCGCCGAAGTCGACGGTCCGATACTCCACGCCCGATTGCTGGAGGACTTGCTCCCCGGTCAGGCTCGCGCCGCTGAACGAGACGCACTTGCTGATCGTGGATCCGTCGCCGTGCTCGACGACGAGCGCGACATGGTGGCTGCCGCTCGCGGCGTCGCACGTCGCCGCCGGGCTCGACCAGGCGATGGCCGTGATCGGGACCTGGACGGCGGCGGCGACGAGCGCCGCGAGGATGACCGGACGAAGGCTCAGCGTGACGGGCGCCTCGACCAGATTCGGCGGCTGATCCCCAGCGACCCGAGGATCGCCAGGGCGAGGAACAGGACCCAGGTGGTGTCGGTCGTGGCCGGATCGGCCGCCGCCGCTGCAACAGTCGCGGTGACCGGCGGCGTGGCGACGGGATGTCCGCCGCCCGAGGAGACCGCCGCCGCGCAGATCCCCGCCGGCAGGGCCCTGTCGGCGGTCCAGCTGGTGCTCCCCGGGAATGGGATCTCCTTGATCCCGGCCGGGACCTGGCTGGTGGTGAACGCGTCGGGCCCCGGGTTGCCCGGGTAGGTGAAGCCGCCGTTGGCCGGCGACTGGAACGTCAGGATGTTGGTCAGCGCCGTGTGTCCGCTCTTGGTCCAGGCCGGCCCGCCCGGATCCTCACCGGCGGCGAGGAGCCCCTGGATCACGTTCGCGTCGGAGTCGGGGTCGCTGAAGGCGGGCGGGAATGCGTGGTTGTACGGGAAGCCGCCGTCGCTCAGCTGCTGGCTGTGGAGGTAAGTGAGCGCGGCGGTGATGGACGCATCCGAGGTCGGCGTCCCGGCCGCGACGAGGGCCTGGATGGCGATCGCCGTCGAGTTCGTGTCGCCGCCGCCGGCCGCGTCCTTGACACCCTGGAAGTCCCACGAGCCGTCCGTGTCCTGGGCGCCGATCAGCTCGGTCACCGCGGCGGCGGGCAGGGGATGGCTCGAATCGGCGGCCGCTGTCAGGGCCAGGAGGGCGAGCGCCTGGGTGTACGTCTCGCCGTCGCCGTACCGGTGGGTGGTCGAGTCGTAGGTCGCGTCGAGGGCCGTCAGCAGGTCCGTGCTGCCAAAGGCCGTCGGATCGAGCTTGCCGTCGATCGCCGCGAGCGCTTCCTTGGCGACCAGCGCCGCGTTCGAGAGCGAGCCGCCGATGCCCGCCTCGAGGTAGTCGAAGGCCGAGCTGCCGCCGGACTTCTTGAGCGTCGTCGGGTCGAAGCCGGCCGCGGCGGCGCCGAAGATGAAGTCGGCCGTGACGCCCGGCTGGCCGCCGACCGCGCCGCTCGTCGCCTGGCCCGAGGCGAGGTACTGCAGGGCGCACGTCGCCGGATCGGGCGCTGCCGCCCAGGCAGTCGAGACGTTGGGGATGAGGAGCAGGAGCCCTGTGGCCAGTATCGCGCTGGCCCACCTGAGTCGACCCACGGTGGTTCCTCCGACGGCGAACGGCCCACACCGCGGAAACCTGCCGTCAGAGGTTCATCTACCGATCTGCGCGGGTGGGATGATCAATCCGTTCGACCAGGTCTCCTGGCTTGCGGATCGACACGTCCGGCCGCCTTCCCGGGCTTGCGCCCAGTGGCATCGTGGCCGGCCGTTCCCCGCTGACAGTTGCGCGACAGCGCCGGACTCGCACCGGCTTCCCTTGGGTCAAACGGCTCTATTCAGTTGTCGGGTCATGGTACTCGCGCGGTGGATCCTCGGCCACGGGGCTGCTAGCTGGGTTCGTGGCCCGCGTCCGGTCGCGTGGCGCCCCAGGCTTCTGGCCCGGTGCGAGCGTCGCAGGCTTCGGGCCCGGTGCTGGCGTCGCATGGGGTGCGACAAATGGCGCGTTTCAGGCGGATTCCAGGGCGGGAACCGCCAAGAATCGGCGCCCACTGCCTTTTGGATAGCCTCTGACGGCTAATTCGCGAAGGACTTGGCGGCGGGCCTGGGTCGAAACGCGCGTTTTGTCGCACCGCATGCAACAAGCGACCCGGCGCACACCGCCCGCACCACGAACCCGGTGCGGGTGCGGCCTACCCCCGCTTGCGGGGCAGGTCCAGGAAGGGCAGCTCCACCACCGTGGCGCCCACGCGACCCCGCCGGGCCTCGACCGTCCACTCAGCCTGGAGCTGGGTGCCCGGACGCTCGAACGCGGGCGGCACCGAGGCCAGGGCGATGGGCTTCTTGAGGATCGGGCTCCAGCCGTGGCTGGTGATCCGGCCGACCTGCCGGCCGCCGAGGTCGTAGACGGGGACGGCCGAGCGGTCGACGACGGCCGGAGCGCTCGGCGGCAGGCCCTGGGCGTTGTACATCGCGTCGATGTCGGGCCAGCTGATCTCGAGCCCGACGAGGCGGCGGCGGGGGCCGCCGCGACGGCGCTCCTCGACCAGCGCCCGGCGGCCCACGAAATCGCCCTTCTCGAAGTCGACCAGCTTGCCCAGCCCGATCTCGCCCGGCGAGTAGGCCTGGTCGCTGTTCATCGCGTGGCGGGCGCTGGTGTAGTCGACCTCGAGCAGGATCAGCCCGCCCTCCAGCCGGACCACGTCCAGGGCGATCATGCCCGCCGGCCGGATGCCGAACGGCTTGCCCGCGGCGATCAGGGCATCCCACAGCGCGACCGCCTGGTCGGCGGCAACCCACAGCTCGTAGCCCAGGTCGCCGGTGTAGCCGGTCCGGCTGACATCGACCGGGATCCCGGCGATCGTGGCGCCGCGCCGGCGGAAATAGCGCAGGTCGGCGAACGACTCGCCACTCGCCGCCTCCAGGACTGACCGGCTCCACGGCCCCTGGAGGGCGACTGCCGCGGTCGTCTCGCTGGTGTCCTCGATCGCCACGTCGAGGCCGGCGGCGTTCAGGCCCAACCAGCGGTACTGCGGATCGGCCGCCGTCCAGCGGAACCGATTGGGGCCCAGGCGGTGGATCGTGCCGTCGTCGACGACCTTGCCGTCTTCGTCGCACCACGGGCTGTAGTAGACCTGCCCGACCTTGAGCTTGGTCGCGTCGCGGGTGATCACCCGGTTGACGAGCTGCTCCGCGTCGCGGCCGTGGACTTCGTACTTGTAGAGGGGCGAAACGTCGATCAGCGCCGCCTGCTCGCGGATCGCGTTGTACTCGATGTCGTGGAAGTCGGCGTACACGCTGGCCGCGAAGTAGCCCGACCACTCCCGCCACTGCATCTTGCGGTTGTGGGCTTCCGTCCGGGGGTGGAACGCGGTCCCGACGCTCAAGCTGCCTCCTCCGACTCACCGGCCGGAACACGCCCGAGGCGTTCGCGGCAGGTCAAGTATGCGGTAGAGTCGTGCATGAAACCTATGCAGCCTGCATGCCGGGCTGCCGTCCCCTTGTTGACCACCTCAACGGAGGATCCGTGGCCAGGACGTACGACGCGGTGATCATCGGCGGCGGCCACAACGGGCTGGTCAGTGCCGCCTACCTCGCCCGGGCCGGCCTGAGCACCCTCGTTCTCGAGAAGCGTGAGCTGCTCGGCGGGGCCGCGGTGACCGAGGAGATCTTCCCGGGCTTCCGCTTCTCGGTCGCCTCGTACGTCGTCAGCTTGCTCCGCCCGGAGATCATCCGCGAGCTCAACCTGCCCGCCCACGGCCTCGACATCCTGCCCCTCGACGGCACGTTCACCCCGCTCCAGGGAGACTACCTGTGGCGGGTCAACGACCACGGCCGGACGATCCGCGAGCTGCGCCGCTGGTCGAAGCTGGACGCCGAGGCGTACGAGGAATACGGCCAGCTGATGGTCGAGATGGCCCGCTTCATCAAGCCGATCCTGTCGATCGTGCCGCCCGATCCGACCGGCTTCGACCCCCGCCAGTTCACGCCGTTGGCCGGCCTGGCCCGCGCGTTCCAGCGGCTGCCCGAGAAGCAGCAGGCGGTCTTCGTCCAGCTGATGACCATGAGCGCGGCCGACTTCCTGGCCCAGTGGTTCGAGACCGATCCATTGATGGCCACGATGTCGGCCTCGGGGATCATCGGCACCTACCAGGGCGTCAAGTCGCCGGGCACGGCCTACGTCCTGCTCCACCACTACATGGGCGAGATCGACGGCGCGTTCCGGGCCTGGGGCATCCCCCGCGGCGGGACCGGCGGCGTCTCCAACGCGATTGGCAGCGCGGCCCGGGCCCAGGGCGCCGAGATCCGGCTCGAGGCGCCGGTCGCCCGGATCATGACCCGCGACGGCCGGGCGGTCGGGGTGGCCCTCGAGTCGGGCGAGGAGATCTACGCCCATCACGTCCTGTCCTCGGTCGACTCGCGACTGACCTACCTCGGCCTGCTGGAGCCGGGTTCGCTCGAGCCCGAGTTCGAGGAGGAGGTCCGCCGGTTCAAGTTCCGGGGCTCGTCGGGCAAGGTCAACCTGGCCGTTGACCGGCTGCCCGACTTCACCTGCCTTCCCGGCGAGGGCGAGCACCTCCGCGGCGCGATCAGCTACAGCGCCTCGATCGAGGACATGGAGCGCGCCTACGACGACGCGAAGTACGGCCGCTGGAGCCGCCGGCCGTACATCGACATGATCATCCCGACCCTGGTCGATCCGTCGATGGCGCCACCCGGCAAGCACGTGATCAGCTGCTTCGTCCAGTACGCGCCGTACCACCTCGACCCGAGCCTGGGCACCTGGGACGACAATCGCGAGGCGTTCGGCGATGCGGTGATCGATCGGATCGCCGAGGTTGCCCCGAACATCCGGGACATCATCCTCCACCGCCAGGTGCTCACCCCGCTCGATATCGAGCGCCGCTTCGGGCTGACCGAGGGCAACATCTTCCAGGGCGAGCTGAGCCTGGAGCAGCTCTTCTTCAACCGGCCGATGCCCGGCTATGCCCGCTTCCGGACCCCGATCCGCGACCTGTGGCTGTGCGGCTCGGCGACCCACCCGGGCGGCGGGATCATGGGCGCCAACGGCCGGATCGCGGCGATGGAAGTCCTGCGGGCCACCGGCCGGAAGGTGGCCTGACCACGGCCGGTGCCGCCCGCAGCTGGGACGCCATCGTCATCGGAGCGGGCCACAACGGCCTGGTGACCGCGGCCTACCTGGCCAAGGCGGGTCTCTCGACGCTCGTCCTCGAGCAGCGTGAGCGGGTCGGCGGGATTGCCGACACCAGTGAGCTCCGGCCCGGTGTCCGGGTCCCGGCCGTGGCCCATACCGTCGGCCGGCTCAAGCCGTCGGTCGTCCGCGACCTGGGCCTGCGCAGCCACGGGCTGCACCTGATCGCGCCCGAGGTCCGAGTCTTCGCGCCGGCGCCCGACGGCTCGGCGATCACCCTGTACGCCGATGTTCGGCAGACCGCCGACGGGCTGCGCGCCCGGTCGGGCCACGATGCCGCCAGCTATCCCGGCTTCGACGCGCTGGTCCGCTCGCTGGGCCGCTTCCTGGCCGAGCTGGGCGGCTCCGCACCGCCGGACATCCACGCACCCGGGCTGGGCGACGCGCTGACCGGCCTGAAGCTGACCCGGGCGTTCCGAGGCCTGGGCAAGCACGACGGCCGTTCGATCCTGCGGGTCCTGCCGATGGCAATTGCCGACTTCGTGGCCGAGTCGTTCGAGACCGACGCCCTGCGCGGGATCCTCGCGGCTCGGGGAATCCAGAACACGGCGATGGGCCCCTGGTCGGCGGGCACCACCGCGGTCTTCCTGGCCGATTCGGCGGGCAACGACGGCGGTGCCGCGGGCCAGACGGTCTACGCCCGGGGCGGCCCCGGCGCCCTTTCCGCGGCGCTCGAAGCTGCGGTCAAGGCGGCCGGCGGCGAGATCCGGACCGCGGCCCAGGTGGCTCGGGTGACCAGCGACGATGGCCGGGCCACCGGGGTCGTGCTGGCCTCGGGCGAGGAGATCGCGGCCCGGATCGTGATCGCCGCGATCGACCCCAAGCAGGTCCTGGCGAAGCTCGTCGACCCGGTCGCGATCGGGCCCAACCTGCGCTGGCGGGCCGCCAACATCCGCACCCCGGGCACCGTGGCCAAGGTCAACCTGGCCCTCGCCGGCGTGCCCGTCTTCACCGCCGCCGGCAGCGGACCCGATGCCGAACGACTGCTGCGCGGCCGGATCGTGATCGCCCCCGGCATCGACTACGTCGAGCGCGCGTTCGACGCCTCGAAGTACGGCGAGATCAGCCCAGCGCCGTATCTCGAGGCGACGATCCCGTCGCTGGTCGATCCAACCCTGGTCGACGCGCCCAAAGCCGGTGCCCGGCGGCCGGCCCGGCAGGTGATGAGCATCCACCTCCAGTACGCGCCGTACCAGCTCCGGACGGGGACCTGGCCGGCCCGCCGCGACGAGCTGGGCGACCTGGCCCTGAGCACGCTCGAGGCCTACGCGCCGGGGATCAGCAAGCTCGTCACCGCGCGGCAGGTCCTGACCCCGCTCGACCTGGAGCGCGACTACGGCCTGACCGGCGGCCACCTCTATCACGCCGAGCCGAGCCTCGACAGCTTCTTCCTGTGGCGCCCGCTGCTGGGCAGCGCCGGCTACCGGCTGCCGCTCGACGGCCTGTACCTGGCCGGTTCAGGCGCCCATCCGGGCGGCGGGATCACCGGTGTCCCCGGCCAGAACGCGGCCCGCGAGATCCTCAGCGACTGGAAGAAGCGCCGGCGCTGACCGCCTCGTCCTCGACATCGGGGTCGATCCCCGGCCGCGGCTCGGTCGGCACCCGGATTCGCCGGCCCTCGCGGCGCTCGACCCGGCGGGCCGCTCGCTGGGTGACGGTCTCGCCGCTCTGCTCCTCCAGGAAGTGCCAGAAGAAGGCGGTCACGATCGCGGCGATCGGAATCCCGAAGATCGCGCCGGCCACGCCGGCGACCTTGCCCCCGATCAGGACCGAGCCCAGGACCACGATCGGGTGGAGGCCGACGGCGCCGGCCATCAGCCGGGGCTGGAGGATGTTCATGACCACCACCCAGCCGATCGCGCTCAGGATCGTGACCTGGAGGACGACATCCGGGTTGAAGATCAGGGCATCGAGGACGGGCGGCAGCCAGGCCACGAACGGGCCGAAGAAAGGGATGGCCATCAGCACCCCGGCCGTCGTGGCCGTGATCGGCACGAGCTTGAGCCCGAAGACGACCGAGACCACGACGGTGATCGCGCCGTAGACCGCGCCCATGATCACCTGGCCGCGCAGGAAGCCGCCGAACGAGCGGTTGACGCTCACCCGGAGCAGCTCGGCCTCGCTCCGGTAGGCGCTCGGGGTGAGCCGGAACAGGAAGGCCAGGATCCGCTTGCGGTCGATCGCGATGTAGATCGACAGGATCGAGATGATCAGGACCGTCCCGATCACGCTGATGCTGGCCACCGCGACCTGCTGGATCGGCCCGACCAGGTCCACTGCGCCGGTCTGCAGGTTGTCGAGGACCGAGTGGACCAGGGCGACCAGGTCGACCGACAGGCCGAGGCCGTTGATCCGCTCCTGCCAGGGCGCCAGGTATTGGCCCAGGTTCTGCTCGATCTGGGGAATCGACTGGACGAACTGGCCGATCGAGCTGGCCAGGTTGGCGGCGACCACGAAGATCGCCAGGAGCAGGGCGCCGATCGCGACCACGTACACGATCAGGACCGCCGCCGCCTGGGGCAGCGGCCGGACGAGCCGCTTGAGGCCCGAGGCGAAGGGGGTGACGATGAACGCGATCAGCCAGGCCAGGAAGAAGATCAGGACGATGTCGCCGAAGCCGTAGATCGCGCTGCCGACGACGGTGATCGCGAAGTAGACGGCGATCACCGTGGCGCTGACCAGCAGCGCCCCGAACCAGCGTGGGTCGCGGCCGAGGATCCGGCTCAGGTCGGTGGCCGCCTCGGCGACCGTGCTCCGCCGGCCGTCATCGGCCTGCTCGTGCCCATCCTGCCGGTCGGGTGCCGTCATCGTCTGACCCTCAGCGGAGCCCCATCTTCGCATGGACCTCGGCCATGGTCTCCTGAGCCAGCGGCTTCAGGCGGGCGGCGCCGGCGGCCAGGACCTCGTCGACGATCCCGGGCTTTGCGATCAGCTCCAGGTAGCGCTCGCGGGCCGGGGCGTAGTGCTCGATGATCCGGTCGGCCAGCAGGCGCTTCGTATCGACGCAGCCGGTCCGGGCCGTCCGCTCGCCGTCCCAGATCGCCTCGTAGTCCGTTCCGAAGTGGCGATGGAGCTGGCAGACATTGCAGACTGACGGCCGGCCGGGGTCGGTGCGCAGGATGCGCTTGGTGTCGGTGACCATCGACATGACCTGCTTCCGGATCACCTCGGGCGGGGCGAAGATGTCGATCGTGTTGCCGATCGACTTGCTCATCTTCTTGACCCCGTCGGTGCCCAGCACGACCGGCGCGTCGGTGAAGATCGCCTGTGGCTCGGGGAAGGTCGGCCCGTAGCGGCCGTTGAACGCCCGCACGATCTCCCGGCTCAGCTCCAGGTGGGCGGCCTGGTCGCGGCCGACCGGCACGACCGTCGCCTTGTAGATCACGATGTCGGCCGCCTGGAGGACCGGGTAGGTCAGCAGGCCGTGGTTCACGTCGTCGGGCTGGTTGAGCTTCTTCTCCTTGTACGTCGGCGTCCGCTCCAGCCAGCTGACCGGGGTCACGGTGGCCAGCAGCCAGGCCAGCTCGGTGTGCTCCGGCCGGTCGCTCTGGACGAACAGGGTGCAGTGCTCGGGATCGAGGCCGAGGGCCAGCAGCGAGGCCGCCATCTCGCGGGTCCGCTCGCGCAGCAACGTCCCGTCGTGGGTCGTGGTCAGGGCGTGGTAGTCGACGATGCAGTAGATCGCGTCGTAGTCGTACTGCAGCCGGACGTAGTTCCGGACGGCGCCCAGGTCGTTGCCGAGGTGGACGATCCCCGAGGGCTGGATCCCGCTGAAGATCCGGGGCCGCTCCGACGCCAGCGGAGCCAGGACGGGCGACGGGGCAAGCTCAAGGGCCATTGCCGGGAGTGTAGCGGGCGCCTCGTCGGCGGTGACGGGCCGGCGTGAGGGTCGACTACCATTCCGGCCATGCCGAGCCCCTCGTCCCGCCCTTCGTCCCGCCCTTCGTCCCGCCCGTCGCCACACTCGCCCCTGCGCGTCGGCCTGCTTGGCGCCGGCACGGTCGGCGCGGCCGTCGCCCGGGCCTTCCTCGACGATCCGGAGCGGCTGGCGCCGTTCGACGGCGCGCGGCTGGTCCTGGCCGGGGTCGCCGTACGCGATCCGGCGCGAGCCATGGCGGCCGGCATCCCCGAGGCGCTGCTGACCGACGCCCCGGCCCACCTGGTCGCCTCGCCCGAGGTGGACGTGATCGTGGAGCTGATCGGTGGCGACGAGCCGGCCCGGACCCTGATCGCGGCGGCCCTCGCCGCCGGCAAGCCGGTTGTCACGGCCAACAAGCACGTGATCGCTCATCACGGCCCGGCCCTCGAGGCACTCGCCCGGGCCACGGGCACAGCGCTCCGCTTCGAGGCCGCCGTGGCGGCCGGGATCCCGATCCTCGGCCCGCTCGGGGCCGACCTGGCGGCCAACCGGGTCGCGCGGCTGCGGGGGATCGTGAACGGCACGACGAACTTCATCCTGAGCGCGATGACCGACCGCAAGCGAGCTTACGAGGCCGTCCTCATCGACGCCCAGCGAGCCGGCTACGCCGAGGCCGATCCGTCCGGCGACGTGGAGGGCGACGACGCCCTGAACAAGCTGGTGATCCTGGCCCGGCTCGCCTTCGGCCAGTGGCTCAGCCCGGCCTCGATCGAGCGCCGGCCGGCGACGGCCAACGGGCTGGGCCGGCCGGGGATCACCGGGGTGACAGCCGCCGAGGTGGCCGCCGCCGCGATCCATGGCCTGCGGCTCAAGCTCCTGGTCGCCGCCCGGCCGGTCGGCGAGGGCAGCGGTCAGCAGACCGAGGCGACGGTCCAGCCGGTGGCCGTTGCGGCCGAATCCGGCTTCGGCCGAACCGGCGGGGCGACCAATCGCCTCGAGCTCGAGGCGTCGCCGGTCGGCCGGCTGGACCTGAGCGGGCCGGGTGCCGGCGGCGGGCCGACGAGCAGCGCGGTCCTGGGCGACCTGATCGCGATCGCTCGCGGCGGGGGCAGCACCTGGGCCGGCCTGGCCCCGGCGAGCGAGCGAAGCACGGACGCGATGAGGCCCGACGACTCCCTGGCCCGGCGCTGGTTCTTCCACTCGGTCCTGCCCGACCAGCTGATCCGGGACCAGCTCGACCTCGAGGCGGCCGCGGGGGATGGGTTCGTCACCACCGCCCAGTCGCTCGACGAGCTGCGCGGCGGGCTGGCGGCCCTGGGCATCGACGCCACTCTGTACCCGATCGAGGACGCGGCATGACCCCCGGCAGCACCCCTGGTGTCGCCAGCGAATCGGCGGCCGGCCGGGGCCGGCCCCGGCTGACCGAGCGCTACCAGGCCTTCCTGCCGATCAGCGCCGCAACCCCGGCCCTCAGCCTGGGCGAGGGCTTCACCCCGCTGGTCCGCCTCGAACGGATCGGGGCGGCGCTCGGGCTGGCCAACCTGTACGCCAAGGTCGAGGGCCAGAACCCGACCGGCTCGTTCAAGGACCGGGGCATGGTCGTCGCCGTCAGCAAGGCCCTCGAGGCCGGTGCGACGGCCCTGATCTGTGCCTCGACCGGCAATACCTCGGCCTCCGCGGCGGCCTATGGCGCGGCCGCCGGGCTGGAGGTCGTGGTCGTCCTGCCCCGCGGCCAGATCGCCGCCGGCAAGCTCCTCCAGGCCCAGGTGACCGGTGCCCAGGTCGTGGCGATCGAGGGCAACTTCGACCAGGCCCTGCGCGTCGTGCGCGAGCTGGCGGACTCGCCCAGCCATCCGATCACCCTGGTCAACTCGGTCAATCCGTTCCGGCTCGAGGGCCAGAAGACGGCCGCCTTCGAGATCTGCGACGACCTGGGCCGGGCCCCCGACGTGCTGGCCATCCCGGTCGGCAACGCCGGCAACATCAGCGCCTACTGGGCCGGCTTCGGCGATTACCGGTCCGCCGGCCTGACCAACAGCCTGCCCCGGATGTTCGGGTTCCAGGCCTCGGGCGCCGCGCCGATCGTGCTCGGCCACCGGGTCGAGGCGCCCGAGACGATCGCCACCGCGATCCGCATCGGCGATCCGGCCAGCTGGACCAAGGCCGTTGCCGCCCGGGACGATTCGGGCGGCCTGATCGAAGCCGTGACCGACGGCCAGATCCTGGCCGCCTGGCGGGACCTGGCCCGCCTCGAGGGCATCTTCTGCGAGCCGTCGTCGGCCGCCAGCCTGGCCGGGATCCAGCGTCTGGCTGCCGAGAATCGGCTCGAGCGGGACGCTACGATCGTGTGCGTGTTGACCGGCTCCGGATTGAAGGACCCCAAGACCGCCGAGGCGAGCGTCCGCGGCCTGCTGATCGCCGACCCGACCGCCGGCGCCGTGGCCGAGACGCTGGGCTGGTGAGGCCGTGGTGAGCAACTGGCTGGCCGAGCTCGACGGCCGGCGGGTCACCGTCGAGGTCCCGGCCTCGTCGGCCAACCTGGGGGCCGGCTACGACTGCCTCGGCCTGGCCCTCGACCTGGTCAACCGGATCGATCTCGAGGTCCGCGGCTGGAGTCGCGGTTCGATCGAGCTGGAGGTGGACGGTGAGGGCGCCAACGAGCTGACCGAGGACCGTGACAACCGCTTCGTCCGGGGCCTCGAGGCCGCGCTCGTGGCGGTCCGCGGCGAGCTGCCCGACAAGGTCGGCTGGCGGGTCTCGATGCGCAACCGGATCCCGCTCAGCCGCGGTCTCGGCTCGTCCGCGGCGGCCACGATCGGGGGCCTGCTGGCCGGCAACACCCTCCTGGGCGGCCCGCTCAGCCCGGCCGAGCTGCTCGGGCTGGCCACCGCGATCGAGGGCCACGCCGACAACGCCGCCGCCGCCCTGCTCGGCGGCTTCGTCGTCGTGGATTGCTCGGCCGATCCGCCCACCGCCATCCGGTTCAACGTGCCGCGTGACCTGAAGGTCGTCCTGTTCATCCCCGAGCAGCGCCTGTCGACTTCGACGATGCGCGACCTGCTGCCCAAGAAGGTGCCCCTCGAGGACGCGATCGCCAACCTGGGCCGGGTCGCGATCGGCGTGGCCGGCATCGCCACGGGCACCTACGAGCATCTCGGTGCGCTGACCCAGGATCGGCTCCACGAGCAGTACCGGGCGGCCGCCTATCCCCAGTTCCCGGCCCTCGTCCAGGCCGCCCGGGACGCCGGCGCCGCGGGTGCCTGCCTGTCCGGCGCCGGTTCGTCGGTCATCGCCTTCGCCGACGGACTGGCCACCCTGAGCCGGATCGAGGGCGCGTTCAGCGCGGTCGCCGCCGACCTCGACGTGCCTGGCCGGGTGGCGATCGCGGCGCCCCGCAACGCCGGCGCCCGGGTCGTCGCCAACGCCTGATGGGCGGTCAGATCGGGTCGCTGGGGATGAGCATCGGCAACGTGGTCGGCGGCGCCGCCCAGGCGGTCTCGAATACGATCGGCTCGATCATCGGCAACGCCAGCCGGGTCGTGCCCGGTGGCTTCCCGATCGTCGCGATCGTGGGCGTCGTGGTCATCGGCCTGGTCCTGGTCAGCCTGATCAGGCACTGAGCGCGAGAGTCGATGGCGGCCGACCCGGGGCGGCCGCGGACCCAGGGCGTGACCTGCGGGCGGCCGGCGCGTGCACGCGGGACTGGTGCAGGCCTGGCTCAAATGAAGGCCGCCGAGGGGTCGCAGGGGGTCAGTTGGGCAGTGGGCGACGATAGGGCCGGGTCCAGGTCGTGATCTCGTAGCCGAGGCTCTGGTACAGACCGATCGCGGCAGGATTGTCGCCGTGGGCGCAGATCAACCCATGGCTGGCACCCAGCGCGCGGGCGGCGCCGATCGCGGCCAGGCAGGCAACCCGACCCAGTCCGCGCCGCTGGAAGTCGGGGTGGACGCCGACCGGTTCGAGCTCGACGGCCAGGGTCAGCGGGTCCAGCCAGCCCAGGGCGAAGGCCACGACCCGGTCGCCTGGGTCAAGCACG
The DNA here is from genome assembly GCA_035308745.1 of Candidatus Limnocylindrales bacterium. Classification (GTDB taxonomy): domain Bacteria; phylum Chloroflexota; class Limnocylindria; order Limnocylindrales; family CSP1-4; genus Palsa-1033. The sequence goes on from DATGGC010000202.1 coordinate 15,184, forward strand.
AGCCAGTCGAGGGCCGGCCGATAGAGCGTCGTGCGCCGGGCGGCTTCGTATTTGGCCACGGTCATCCGCGACGAGGGAAACGCCGCCCGACCACAGAGCACCCGGGATTCCAGGTCGGCGGCGGAGGCGAGGGTCCGCACGGTGAACCCGTCCGGCAGGCCCGCCTGCGGCAGGTGCCAGCCGTCGAAGCTGCGGGTGAGATGGGCCAGGGTGTGGCCCTCGACCGCTTCGAAGCCGAGCGCGCGAAGGCCGGCGACCACCGCCGGCTGCGCGTCGGGGGCGAACGCCTGGACCGCCTCGACGGGCAGGCCGTCGCTGACGACCGCGGCCGCCCGCGCGGTTGCCCACTCGACGATCGAGCGGACCAGCTCGGGGTCCCGCCGGTCGGGTCGAATCATCAGGTCAACGTCGCTCGGCAGGTTGAACCAGCCCCAGGCGATCAGGTCCGAATCGTCGGGCTCGCCGTCGAACCACAGCCCGATCCGCTCGGCGAGCGGCAGTCCGCCTTCGGTGGCGTCCCGTGACCACCAGTCGAGGTCGCCCGGGTGGGCCAGCGGAGTGGGCCAATCAACGCGCCAGCAGGTCGAGCAGAGTGCCTGCATCAGGCGCAGGTCGGCTGGGGTCTCATACGCCCGCGACCGCCAGCGGCCGCCGGCGCCGGCCGTGGTCATCGTTGCCCAGCCTGCTCAGCCGGCCGGGGTGTGGGCCGCGATGAAGGCCAGGCTGCGCGTCCACGAGTCGGCGGCCGCGTCGGCGAAGTCAGCTGCCTTGCGGTCGAAGAAGCTGTGCGGCGCGCCGGGGTAGGTCACCAGCTCGTGCTCGACTGCCGCAGCGTCGAGGGCGCCCTCGAACGCTTCGATCGCCTCAGGCGGGATTGCCTGGTCGGCCCCGCCGAAGAGGCCCAGGATCGGATTGGCCATCGCCGGGGCAACCGCCAGCGGGGCCGGGTAGCCGGGCCGGTCGCCGACCGGCATGCCGTAGAAGGCAATCGAGCCGGCCAGGTCCAGCCCGAAGGTCGCCGTGCTGTACGACAGCCGGCCGCCGTAGCAGAAGCCGATCGTGAACAGGGCTTTGACCCGGCCGTCGCGGCGCAGCTCCTCGGCCGCGGCGGTGACGTCGGCGCGCAGGTCGGGCAGCTTGGCCTGCTGGATGTGCTCCATGTAGCTGAACTCGGCGTCGCGCTTGGCCACGCCGGCAGTCCGCCCGAAGTAATCGATGGCCAGGGCATCGATCCCGGCTTCGGCGAAGCGCAGGGCGAGCTCCTCGTAGAAGGCGTACAGGCCGCGCACGTCGGGCAGGATCAGGACGCCGGCCCCGGTCGGCTGGCTGGCCCGCGTCCGGAAGGCCGCGAAGCTGTTGCCGTCGGCGGCGCGCAAGGTCAGGTCGGCGTGGTCGAGCGCACCGCCCGCGATCGGCGCCACGGGCGGCTGGCTATCGAGATCGAAACACATGAACGGCCTCCAACTCTGGGCGATCGAAGCGTAGCGCGACCACCTGCCGGGGGCCAATCAGGGGCGGCCCTCGATCCCACTGCTAGAATCGCCCGAATGTTGGCCCCCGGATCCGAGGCGAGCGCCGAGCCGTCCGTGCCGCCCGCCCGTCCGCTCGTCGTCCAGAAGTTCGGCGGCTCGTCGGTGGGCGACGCGGACCGGATTCGTCGCGTCGCGCGCCGGATCGCCCGGGAGCGGACCGCCGGCTCGGACCTGGTCGTGGTCGTCTCGGCGATGGGCGACACGACCGACGAGCTGCTGGCCCTGGCCGCGGCAATCACCGACGAGCCCGACTCGCGCGAGCTTGACATGCTCCTGGCGACGGGCGAGCACCAGAGCGCGACGCTGGTGTCGATGGCCCTCCATGCCCTGGGCGTCCCGGCGATCAGCCTGACCGGCGCGCAAGCCGGGATCAGCACGGATGGCCGCTACGGCCGGGCGCGGATCGCCAACATCGACCCGCGCCGGGTCCGCCAGGAGCTGGCCGAGGGCCGGGTGGTGATCGTGGCCGGCTTCCAGGGCGTCAGCCAGGCCAACCTCGAGCGAGCCGAGACCACCACACTCGGCCGGGGCGGCTCGGATACCACGGCCGTCGCCCTGGCAGCCCGCCTGGGCGCCGGCCGCTGCCAGGTCTTCACCGACGTCCGGGGGATCTACACGGCCGACCCGCGGATCGTGCCCGATGCCCGGCAGCTGTCGGTGATCGGGTACGAGGAGATGCTCGAGCTCGCCCACCAGGGCGCCCAGGTGATGCAGGTCCGGGCGGTCGAGCTGGGCTGGGTCAACGACGTCGTGATCGAGGTCCTCAGCTCGTTCGAGGACTTCCCGGGTACCCTGATCAAGGAGGATCCCTTCGTGGAGCAGCGCAACAAGGTTCGCGGCCTGGCCCACGACCGGAACGTGGCCAAGGTCACCCTGGTCGACGTGCCCGACCGGCCGGGCGTCGCCTATCAGATCTTCGCGCCCCTGGCCGACGCCGGTATCAACGTGGACATGATCGTCCAGAACGTCGGTCACGGGGGCTCGACCGACATGAGCTTCACGATCGCCGAGG
>DATGGC010000203.1:0-1845 GCA_035308745.1 Candidatus Limnocylindrales bacterium
GCCTCGGGTCAACCTCGGAACTTGTCAGATTCCACCACCAGCCTCGGTATGGTCGGGCTCGGGCTTCTCACCGCCGTTGTTCGGCCATGCGGAGCGTGACCCACGCTCAACGCCACCGCCCGAGCCCAGCGTTCGGCTCCGAGCCCCCGATTCATCGCCCATACGGCGGCTCTCAATGGAATCTGACAAATCGTCGACCGCTACCGCAGTCGTCGGTTGAACAGATCGACGATCTCGCCCTGGGGCTCGCCTTCGACACCGAACGCCGCAACGCGGTCATCCGTGCCAGGTCGCAGCGCCGCGGCATGCTCGAGCGCGAACCGCGGAGCATCCGGCTCCTGGACGCCGTGCGGCCAGTCGGACCGGCCCTGGGCCGGGAAGAGGCCGGCGAACGCGACATCGCCGGAGTCCCCGCTTCGACCCCGGGCCGTGATCATCCCGATGACGGCCGCCGCCGGTCCGTTCATCGCTCGATCGTAGCGCGAGGGTCAACCAGCTCCGGGTCACACGCTGACGTAGGCCGCGAGATGCTGGCCGGTGAGCGTCGGGCGGGTGGCAACCAGGTCCGCCGGCGCCCCCGCGAAGACGATCCGGCCGCCATCGCGGCCGGCGCCGGGCCCCAGGTCGATGATCCAGTCGGCGTGGGCCATCACCGCTTGGTGATGCTCGATCACGATGACCGACTTGCCCGAATCGACGAGCCGATCGAGCAGCGCCAGGAGCTGCTCGACATCGGCGAGGTGGAGGCCGGCCGTCGGCTCGTCGAGGACGTAGACGTCGCCCTTCTCGGCCATGTGGGTCGCCAGCTTGAGCCGCTGGCGCTCGCCGCCGGACAGCGTGGTGAGGGGCTGGCCGAGACGGATGTAGCCCAGCCCGACGTCGGCCAGCCGGCGCAGGATCGTGTGGGCGGCCGGGGTCCGGGCCTCGCCGATGCCAAAGAACGTCTCCGCCTCGGCGACCGACATGGCCAGGACCTGGCTGATGTCGCGGCCGCCAAGGTGGTATTCGAGGACCGACGCCTGGAAGCGCTTGCCCTCGCACTCCTCGCAGACCGTCGCGACCCCGGCCATCATCGCCAGGTCGGTATAGATCACGCCGGCGCCGTTGCAGTTGGGGCAGGCACCCTCGGAGTTGGCGCTGAACAGGGCCGCTTTCACGCCGTTGGCCTTGGCAAAGGCCGTCCGAATCGGGTCGAGCAGCCCGGTATAGGTGGCGGGATTGCTCCGGCGCGAGCCGCGGATCGCGCCCTGGTCGATCGATACGACGCCCTCCCGGCCGGCCACCGAGCCGTCGATCAGCGAGCTCTTGCCCGAGCCCGCGACCCCGGTCACGACGACCAGCACGCCGAGCGGGATGTCGACATCCACGTCCTGGAGGTTATGGGCCGTCGCCCCGCGCACCTCGAGCGCTCGCGATGCGGCGCGGACGGTCGGCTTGAGACTGGCTCGATCGCCGAGGTGCCGGCCGGTCAGCGTGCCGCTGGCCCGAAGCCCCTCCACGCTGCCTTCGAAGACCACTTCGCCGCCATGGGTCCCGGCGCCGGGGCCCAGGTCGACGACGTGGTCGGCGATCTCGATCACCTCCGGCTTGTGTTCGACGACCAGGACCGTGTTGCCCTTGTCACGGAGCTGGAGGAGGAGCTCGTTCATCCGCTGGATGTCGTGCGGGTGGAGCCCGATCGTGGGCTCGTCGAAGACGTAGGTGACGTCGGTCAGCGACGAGCCGAGGTGGCGGATCATCTTCACCCGCTGGGCTTCACCGCCGGACAACGTGCCCGACGGGCGGTCCAGGCTGAGGTAGCCCAGCCCGATGTCGACGAACGAGTCGAGGATCTGGCCAAGGACA
>DATGGC010000204.1:0-6691 GCA_035308745.1 Candidatus Limnocylindrales bacterium
CCGGACTGTCCGGTGGCCGGGTTCTGCCGGTTCGCGGCGGGGGACCGGCCGGCCGGAGGGCCGACCCGGCGGGCTCCGCGGCCCGCGACCGGTAGCGACTTCACCGCCACCACCCGCTGGCTGCGGGGCCGGATCCTCGACCGGCTGCGCGAGGCGCCGGCCGACACCTGGACGCGCTTCGACGGCCCGATCGGCGGGCATGACCAGGCGGCGATCGAGGTCTCGCTGCGGGCGATGGCCCGCGACGGCCTGGTGGAGCTCGACGCGGTCTCGAACCCGTCCGCCGCGCTCGCTCGCCTTCCGATCGCCTGAGCGCTACGCTTCGCCCGTGTCCACCACCGTCGCGCCCGCCCGGAAAGCCGTCGCCCACGTCACCCTCGACCCCCGGACCGGGATCACCCTGCCGGCCGAGGACGCCGACCTCCTGACCCTGGGCCTGCGCGACCTGGTCAAGCGCTGGGCCGCCGCCAAGGACTTGCCGCCGATGGCCGCCGAGGCGATGACCGGCGCGGATCGCAAGGCCCAGCAGCTGGGCGTGCCGGGCGCTCGCCTGATGGAACAGGCAGGCACCGCGGTCGCGGCGGCCGTCCGGGCCGTGGCCGCCGACCAGGGCCGCCTTGGCCATGGCCCGATCCTGGTCCTGTGCGGCCCGGGCAACAACGGCGGCGATGGGTTCGTGGCGGCCCGCCGGCTGGCCCACCTGGGGCTTGCCGTCCTCGTCGTGTTCGTCGGTCCGGAATCCAAGCCGGGCACCCGCGACGCGGCCGTCAACTGGGACCGGCTGGCGAACGAGCCGACCGTGACCCGGATCCACGCTCCCGCGCCGCGTGACCTGGCGATCCTGGGCCAGGGCATCGAGAAGGCCAGCGTCATCGTCGACGCCCTGCTCGGAAGCGGCGTTCGGGGCGCCCTGCGCGATCCGATCCGGACCGCGGTCGAGATGATCCAGCGAGCTGCGGCCGGCGGGGTGCCGGTGGTCGCCGTCGACACGCCGACGGCCGTGGACCTGACCAGCGGCGAGGCCTCCGAGCCGGCCGTCCGCGCCGACCTCACCGTCACCTTCCACCGGCCCAAGACCGGCCTGCTGACCCGGCGCGGGGCGGGCCTGGCGGGCAAGGTCCTGGTGGCCCCGATTGGCATCCCCCTGGAGGCTGACCGTGCCTGATCCCACCACCGCCCGGGTCTACGGCTGGCGCGAAGTCCTGCTCGTCGGCGGGGCGATCGTGGCCGTCGTGCTGGGCATCTCGCTGGTCACCACGGTCCTGCCCGATGGCGCTCGCTGGGTCGTCTTCCAGTCGCCCCTGGCGATCATCGTCATCGGCGTGGGCACGGTCCTCGTGCTGGCCAGCCTGCTTCGTCGATCCAACCTCCACTGACCGCGCTCGCCACGCTCGGGCGGCCGCGACGACGGTGCTGGATTTGCCCTATGTACACGCGCACGATCGGGGCCTAGACTCCCGCCCATCAAACGCCACGGCCGCGGCCGTGACCAGAGCCCGTAGCACGCTGACCGAGCTCCTCTCAGGCTGACGCGAGGAACCGACGGCTCGCGAGGCTACACAGAGGAGTGTTCGTGTACGCCGATAAGACCCTGTCCTGCGCCGACTGTGGGCAGGAATTCGTGTTCACTGCCAGCGAGCAGGATTTCTACGCTCAACGCAACTTCACCGAGCCCCGCCGCTGCTCCAGCTGCCGGGCCAGCCGCAAGGCCGCCCGCAACGCCTCCGATGGTGGCGGTGGCGGCTATTCGGCCGATGGCGGTTCGTCCTCGAGCTACGGCGGCTACGGCGCCGGCGGCTCGTACAGCGCCGGCGGCTACAGCGGTGCCCGCGATCGCGGCCCGCGCGAGATGTTCACGGCCACCTGCAGCAACTGCGGCCGCGACGCCCAGGTTCCGTTCCGCCCGACCAGCGGCAAGCCCGTCTACTGCAGCGACTGCTTCCGGACGATGCGCGGCGCCTGACCCGCCCTTCGCCCAACTGACCGCCGCCTGGCGGTCCTGGACCATCCCCACGGTGCCCCGTCAGCCGGGCACCGATCCGGCAGGTCAGGGCCATCCGGCGGCGGTTTCGATTCCCGGGCCAGCGGGCCGACGTTTGCGTGGGCCGGGACCCGGCGCGTACCATCGATCGGTCCCCCCACCACCCAGGATTCGCGAGGTTGCCCCACTCGATGGCTGTCGGCTCCAGTAACGACTTCGACCTCGTCGTCCTTGGGGCCGGCACCGGTGGCTACACCGCCGCGTTCCGGGCCGCCCAGCTTGGCCTGCGGGTCGCCCTCGTCGACGAGGACAAGGTCGGCGGAACCTGCCTCCATCGCGGCTGCATCCCGACCAAGGCCCTCCTCGAATCGGCCGAGATGGTCAATCGCGCCCGCCACCTCAAGGACTACGGCGTGATCCTGCCGGGCGAGCCCGAGATCGACTACGCCACGATCGCCAGTCGGCGCGATGCCGTCGTCAAGCGGATGTGGACCGGCCTGAAGAGCCTCGTCGACAAGAACAAGGTGATCTGGGTTGCCGGCCGTGGCCGGCTCGACGGGCCGAACCGGGTGCGGGTCAGCCAGGCCGGCGAAGACGGCATACCGGGTGCCGGCGGCGAGCGCATCCTGCAGGCCACCGACGTGATCCTGGCCACCGGCAGCCGGGTCAAGAGCCTGCCCGGCCTGACGCCCAACGGCACGACGATCGTGACCAGCGACGACATCCTGCGCCTGACCAGCCGGCCGGCCAGCATCGTGATCGTCGGCGCCGGCGCGGTGGGGGTCGAGTTCGCCAGCTTCTACCACGACATCGGGACCACCGTCACCCTCCTCGAGTACCTGCCCGGGATCGTGCCCCTCGAGGACAAGGAGGTCAGCCAGCTCCTCGAGCGGAGCTTCACCAAGCGGGGCATCCGGGTGATCACCAAGGCCCGTTTCGACGTTGCCGCGGTCAAGACGTCGAAACAGGGTGTCAGCCTGAGCGTCGCCCCCGAGGGCGGGGCGGCCGAGGAGATCAGCGCCGAGCTGCTGCTCGTGGCGACCGGCCGGGCGGCCAACACCGAGGAGATCGGGCTCGAGACGACCAAGGTCGAGGTCGAGCGGGGCGTGATCAAGGTCAATGCCCACATGCGGACCAGGGAACCGCACGTCTATGCCATCGGTGATGCGATCGGTGGCCTGTGGCTGGCCCATACGGCGGCCCACGAAGGGATCGTCGCGGCCCACACCATCGCCGGCGAGAAGGACGTGCCCGGGATCGACTACGCGGAGCAGCCCCGGGCCACCTATTGCCGGCCCGAGATTGCATCGGTCGGCCTGACCGAGGCCCAGTGCCAGGAGCGCGGCCTGCCCTACAAGGTCGGCAAGGTGCCCTTCCAGGCGATTGCCAAGGCCATCATCGGGGGCGAGTACGAAGGCTTCGCCAAGGTGATCGGCAACACCGAGACCGGTGACACCCTGGGCGTCCACATCGTCGGCCCGCACGCCACCGACCTGATCGCCGAGGCATCGCTCGGCTTCGAGCTCGAGGCGACGCCCTGGGAGATCGGTGCCGCAACCCATCCCCATCCGACGCTATCCGAGGTGATCGGCGAGGCGGCCATGGCCGTCAATGGCCGGTCGATCAACTTCTGACCACGGAGGCGGCATGACCGCGACCGGGCATCGAGCCAAGACGGAGAGCCACCTCGGCGCCGAGGCCGGCCTCGACGACGAGCAGCTGCTGGCGATGTACCGGATGGTGGCCCTCGCCCGGGCCGTCGACGAGCGGATGTGGATCCTCAACCGGGCCGGCCGGATCCCGTTCGTGATCAGTGGCCAGGGCCATGAGGGCGCCCAGGTCGGGGTGACCTGGGCCCTGCGCAAGGGCCACGACTGGATCGCGCCCTTCTATCGCTCGATCGCGATGTGCATGACCTTCGGGATGAGCGCCCGCGACATCATGCTCGCCCAGTACGCCCGGGCCAGCGACCCGTCGTCGGGCGGCCGGCAGATGCCCGGCCACTACGGCGACCGGCGTCACAACCTGCTGTCGGTCTCGTCGCCCGTCGCGACCCAGATCCTGCACGCGGTCGGGATCGCCCTGGCGGCCAAGATCCGCAAGACCGACCAGGTGGCCCTGACGGCGATGGGCGAGGGCTCATCCAACCAGGGCGACGTCCACGAGGCGCTCAACTTCGCGGCGATCCACAAGCTGCCATTCGTCTTCCTGGTCGAGAACAACGGCTACGCGATCAGCGTGCCGGCGGCCATGGAGCTGGCCATCCCGGATGTCGCGGCCCGGGCCGCAGGCTATGGCATTCCCGGCGTCGTCGTCGACGGCTCGGACGTGCTGGCGTGCTATGTGGCGGCCAAGACGGCGATCGAGCGGGCCCGGGCGGGCGACGGTCCGACCCTGATCGAGGCCAAGGTCACCCGCCTGACCGGCCACTCCTCGGACGACCAGCAGACCAAGTACCGGACCGAGGCCGAGATGGCCAGCGAGAAGAGTCGCGATGCGTTGCCCCGCTTCCGGTCGCAGCTTCGCGATGCCGGGATCCTGACCGATGAGGTCGAGGCCGCCCTGAATGCCGAGATCAGTGCGATCGTGACCGATGCGACCGACTTTGCCGAAGGCGAGCCGGACCCCGAGCCGTCGACCGCGATGCGCTGGGTGTACGCGGAGGACTGGCCGTCGGAGACGCCGCCGCCGTGGGGCTTCGGCGACGGCTCCGAGGATGCTGAGGGCGGCGGTCTCGGTTCCGAGGGCGGCGCTCAAGGTTCCGAGGGCGGCGCTCAAGGTTCCGAGGCCGATGCGATCGGTCCCGAGGCGGCCGGCTGATGCCGACCCGGACCTTCATCGAGGCGATCCGCGAGACCCTCGCCGGCGAGATGCGCCGCGACGAGTCGGTCATCGTCCTGGGCGAGGACGTCGGCAAGAAGGGCGGCGTCTTCCTGGCGACCGACGGGCTATGGGCCGAGTTCGGCGAGGATCGGGTGATCGACACTCCGCTGACCGAGTCGATGATCGTGGGCGCCTCGATCGGGGCCGCCGTCAACGGGCTTCGGCCGGTGGCCGAGATCCAGTTCGCCGACTTCATCCACCCGGCCTTCAACCAGATCGTGTCGGAAGCCGCGCGGATGCGCTACCGCTCGAACAACGCCGTCGGCGTGCCGCTCACCATCCGGGCGCCGTACGGCGGCGGCGTCCACGGGGCGCTCTATCACTCCCAGTCGGTCGAGGCCTTCTTCAGCCACGTGCCCGGCCTGAAGATCGTGGTGCCATCGACCCCGTATGACGCGCGGGGCCTGCTGCGCAGCTCGATCCGGGACGACGACCCGGTCCTCTTCTTCGAGCACAAGAAGATGTACCGCAGCGTCCGCGGCGACGTGCCCGACACCGACTACGTCGTGCCCCTCGGCCGGGCCGCGATCACTCGTCCCGGAACCCAGGTCACCGTGATTGCCTACGGGCTGATGGCCCATTACGCCCTCGAGGCGGCCGAGCGGGTCGCGGAGGAGGGGATCAGCGTCGAGGTCGTCGACCTGCGGACCCTCCGGCCGCTCGACAAGGAAACCGTGATCGGCTCGGTCCGCAAGACCGGCAAGTGCCTCGTCGTGTACGAGGACAACCGCTTCGGCGGCTACGGCGCCGAGGTGGCCGCGACCGTCGCCGAGGAGGCCTTCGACTACCTTGATGGCCCGGTCACCCGGATCGCCGGCCCCGATGTCCCGGGCGTCCCCTACAACCACGTCCTCGAGGACTGGTTCATGGTCGACCCCACCAAGATCGCCGCCGGCATCCGCAAGCTCGCCGCCTACTAGGTTTCTGTGCCGGGTCGAGCCACCGTTCCGAGCCCCGAACCTGGCGTTTATTAGCATCCGTACTGTTGCCCGGAGAGTCATCTGGTCTTCGGTTGGTTGGGCGGAGCTGACGCCTGCAAATCTGCTCAAGTCGTGCTTGAGCCAGCACGTTTCCCGACTCGCTTCGGCAGAATCACTCGGTTGGGGCCGCCCAAGGTCCGCGCAGGACTACGGGGGCTGATATTCGCTAGAAACCAGCGGCCATGGATCGACCCGGCCGGTTGGGCGAGCCACCGGCGGATTGCCACGTTCCCGGCGGGAAAGACGGAATCGAGCACCACTCGATGGCGCATGACCTGCCGCCGAGCCGCCGCGGTGTCCGGCATTACGAGCAGGCTCGAGGTCGAGGCCGCCTTCGCGCCGAATCGCTGCTGGCCGATCTGACTCGCAAGGCGGACTTTCTGGTCGAGACGGCGAAGCGTTTCCTCGATGGAGGTGAGTTCGGTCTTGACCTCGATGACGAGGAGCGCGCCAGTCGTCTGATGGAATCCGAGTACGTCGATCGAGCCTCGCTCGCCGAAAATGGCGTACGTCACCTCGACCGCATGGTCCCAGCCGAGATTCGTGAGCGATCGGACTGCGATCGCCACGACGTCAGCGTGGCCTTCATCGATCGTCCGATCGAGGCTCCCGCCGCGCCACCGAATGTCGATCTCGACCCGCGCCTCGACGGCAAGGAGGATCCGTCGGAGCGTACGCACGGAGAACGTGTCGGTATGGCCGCGTTCGAGGACTGAGATCGAGGGTTGCGACACACCCGCAGCCGACGCCAGGTCCAGCTGGCGCCAGCCGCGGCGGCGGCGCAGGGCTCGAATGACCAAGCCGACCCGTCGATCGTCCATCGGCCGATCATCACGGGGCCGCCTTA
>DATGGC010000205.1:0-6141 GCA_035308745.1 Candidatus Limnocylindrales bacterium
CCCACGAAACGGGAACGGCGCCTGGCCCTGCGCCTTCGGGCGGCCGAGCTCCTCGAGATGCTCGAGGGGACCGATCCGGCCGACCCCGAGTCAGCCGAGGCCCGGGAGCGCTTCACGGGCCGCCTGGCCGATGTCGGTCGCTCGGCCGTACTCCGCGCCGATGAGGCCCGCGCCCTGGGCCTTGACCCCCTGACGTTCGAGTCGCTGGCCGGCGATCGCGCGGCGGGAGCAAACCTGCTCCAGGTCGCGCCCCTGCCGCCCTCGTTCAGCTACTCCCAGTTCTCGACCTACGAAGAATGTCCGCTGCGCTACGCGTTCAGCCACGTCTACCGCATCCCCACCCAGCAGACCGCCGGCTACTTCGCCTTCGGCTCGATCGCCCACGGCGCCTTCGAGCAGTTCACCAAGGAGCGCCGCGAGCGCCTGGCCCGCGGCGACGCCCCGCCGACCGAGGCGGACCTCGAGCGGATCTTCGCGGCCCAGTGGAAGCCGACCGAGTTCGGCGACCGGACCACGGAGGCCGACTACCAGCGCCGAGTCGGTAACCTGCTCGAGCGCTTCTGGGCCGGCGAGCTGAGCACGGCCAGCCAGGCGATCCACGAGGAGCTCGCCTTCAACCTGGTCCTCGACCCTGGCGACGGCAGCCCGGCGGTGACGATCGGCGGGAAGATCGACCGGATCGACCGCCTGCCCTCCGGCGGGATCGAGGTCATCGACTACAAGACCGGGCGGACCACGTCCCAGAAGGACATCAACGAGAACCTCCAGCTCTCGATCTATGCCCTGGCCTGCCGCGACGCCCTCAACGTCGGGACACCGGAGCTGGTCACCCTCTATTTCACCGAGTCCTCGATCCGGATGAGCACGACCCGGACCGATGCCCAGCTCGATGCGGCCCGCGCCGAGCTGCTCGAACGAGCGGCCCGGATCCGTTCCGGCGACTTCGCCGCGACGCCGTCCCGGCGCGCCTGCGAGCGGTGCGACTTCGCCGCCCTGTGCCCCAGCCGGATCAGCTAGCCGCGGTGGCGGTCGCCCGGCCCACCGCCCTGCTCCCCCGGCCCCAGCTCGTCCGGCTGTCGCTCTACTGGCTGGGGCTCTCGTCGATCTTCGCCGGCCTCACCAACATCCTCGGGAACCGGCTCCAGTTCACCGGCCTCGTCCCGGCCGGGACGGAGGGCACGACCCTCTTCGAGCTGACGATCGGGGGCTCGATCGTGGCCCTCCTGGTCCAGCCCACAGTCGGCTCGCTCAGCGACTACACGATCAGCCGCTGGGGGCGGCGCAAGCCGTACATCCTGATCGGCTCGTTGCTCGACGTTGCCTTCCTGTACGGGATCGCGGTCTCGAACACGGTCGTCGCGATCGCGGCGTTCGTGATCCTGCTCCAGTTCAGCAGCAATTTCGCCCAGGGCCCGTTCCAGGGCTATGTCCCGGACCTCGTCCCGGCCGCACAGGTCGGCCTGGCCAGCTCGCTGGTCGGGCTGATGCAGATCATGGGCCAGGTCGCGGGCTTCACGATCGGTTCGATCGCGGCGGCCACCCACAACTACGTCGCCGGCACGATGGCCCTCGGCGCGCTGGAGCTGATCACGATGGCCAGCGTCGTCCTGCGGGTCAACGATGGCCGGCCGGGCAAGGCGCGCAACGGCCGCTCGTGGCTGTCGATCGCTCGCGAGGCGTGGGGCACCGACGTCCTGCGCGAGCACAGCTTCCTGTGGCTCGTGAGCTCGCGCCTGCTGTTCCTGATGGGCGCCGCGATGCTGGTCGTCCTGGGCCCCTTCTACCTCCACCAGACGTTCGGGCTGGACGAGGCCCAGAGCGGGACGACGTTCCTGATCGTGGTCGGCTTCGTGCTGGTCGCCAACCTCCTGGCGGTCTTCCCGGCCGGCCGCCTGTCGGACCGGATCGGCCGCAAGCGCCTGCTCTATGCGAGCTTCGGCCTGGGCGCGGTCGGGATGGCGGTCGTCACGGTGGCGCCCATCCTGCCGCTGGCCTACCTCGGCGTGGTCCTGTTCGGACTGGCGTCGGGCACGTTCCTGGCGGTCGACTGGGCGCTGATGACCGAGATCATCCCCAGGGCCTCGTCCGGCCGCTACATGGGCATCAGCAACGTGGCCACCGCCTCGGCCAGCATCTTTGCCCTGGCCCTCGGCGGGACCCTGATGGACGCCGTCGACCGGTCCGCCGGGGCGGGACTCGGGCCGCGGGCGGCCTATGGCCTGGCGGTCGGCTTCTTCGTCGTCGGCGGGCTGCTCCTGCGACCGGTCCACGAGCCGGCGCGCGCCGCGCCAAGCCACCAGCCATGAGCCCGGCGTCGGGCGGCGGCGGCGGGCCCCAGCGAGCCGGTCGGATCGTGCTGGTCGGGCTGATGGGCTCGGGCAAGAGCACGATCGGCCGGCGCCTGGCCCGGCGCCTGGGCTGGCCAATGCGCGACTCGGACGATCAGCTCCGGTCGCTGACCGGCCTGACGGCGCGTGCGTACGGGCAAGCACACGGGACGCCGGCGCTTCATCAGGCCGAAGCCGAAGCCCTCCTGGCCGCGCTCGCGGAACCGGGGCCGCTGGTGATCGGCGCCGCGGCCAGCGTGATCGAGAACTCGGCGGCCCGGGCGGCGCTCCGCGGTCCTGGGGTCGCGGTCGTCTGGCTGCGCGGGTCGCCGGCCGTCCTGGCCGCCCGCTTCGGCGGCGGAGCCCACCGGCCGATCTACGGCCCGGATCCGCTCGCGGTCGCGCGCGAGCAGGCCCAGGTCCGCGAGCCACTCTTCGCCTCGGTCGACCCGATCACGATCGACGTCGACCGGCACAGGCCGGCGCGAATCGAAGAAGCCGCCCTCGATGGACTTCGAGAGCGGCTTCCGGAGCTGCGCCTGGGCAGCGAGACCTAGTCGGTCAGTTGGCGCCGGTCACCTTCGTGCCGACGGTCACGGTCAGCTCTTCGGCGCCTCGCACGAGCAGGATCGAATAGGGCTGCTTGGCCGCCGCAATCGCGTCGAGGAGCTCATCGGCGTCGGCCACGGCCGTGCCGGCGACCGACACGATCAGGTCGCCCCGGGTGATCCCGGCGCGCGCCGCCGGGCTGTCATCCTCGACCCCCCGGACCAGCAGGCCGTCACGATCGGGCAGGCCGACCGACCGGCGCATCCGCCGGGCCACGAAGCCCGGGGCGATCGCGATCCCCAGGCGCGGCCGCTCGACCGAGCTGCCACTCGCCAGGGCATCGACGCGCTCCTTGAGCGCGGCGTCGGCCGGCAGGGCGAGGTAGAAGCCCTCGCCGATCCGGTTCGTATTCAGGCCGACGAACCGGCCGCTGCCGTCGAGCAGCGGGCCGCCCGACGACCCTGAGGCCAGCGGCGCCGTGTGCTCGATGCTGCCCGAGATCCGCCGCCCGCCCGGGCCACGGAACGCTCGCCCGACGGCCGAGACCGACCCGAACGTGATCCGGGTGCCGGCCGAGCGCGATGGCGCCAGGCCGAAGACCACCGAGCCGATGCCGACGGAGGCGTCGGGCGCCCAGCTGATCGGCGTGGCCCCGGCGGTGTCGACCGAGATGACGGCCAGGTCGCCGTCGTGATCGACGCCGACGACGGTGCCGACCGTCGAGCGGCCGTCGGCGAAGGTCACCGTGACCTCGTCGCCGCGCAGGTTGTGGGCATTGGTCAGGACGTGGCCGTCGCTGACGACGACGCCGGCACCGCGCAGGTGGCGGCCGATGCCGACGACGGACGGACCGGCCGCGCCCGCGGCCGCCTGGATTGCGCCCTGGAGATCGTCCAAGAGACTCATGGCTGGTTGTGCTCCTCGCAGTCGTCGTGCCGAACCGACTCGCTCGGCTTGGTGACTAGTAACTTGCAATCTACTACCATGTGGCGATGGACGCAATCCCACCGGCCGGGCCGCCGCCTACCATGGACGCCGTGGCAGCCAAACCAACGCCGGCCGTGCCCGGATCCCCGCTCGGCGCCGCCCTCGATCGGGTCGGCGACCGCTGGAGCCTGCTCCTGGTCGAGCGCCTCCTCGACGGTCCGGCCCGCTTCAACGACCTGCTCGACGGCGTGCCGGGAATCGCCCCGAACATCCTGTCGGACCGGCTCCGCCGGCTGGAACGCGAGCGCGTCCTGCACGCGGTCCCCTACTCGGCCCGGCCGGTCCGCATGGAATACGCCCTGACCGCCGACGGCCGCGACCTGGCCAGCGCGGTGCGGCTGCTGGCCGACTGGGGCGGGCGGCAGCCCGATGGTGGCCCAGCGACCCACGAAGCGCTTCGCCACGACGCCTGCGGCACGCCCCTCGAGGCGCGCTGGTTCTGCCCGACCTGCGAGCGCAGCATCGCCGATGGGGAGACGGCCGACGACCGCCTGATCTAGCTCGTTCGCCCGGCCGAGAACGGAATGGGTCCGGCGTTCGTCTGGAATGGTGTGATCCTATCGAGAGTCGCGCCCACGCTCGAACGACGGGAGGGAGACCTGGGGCCCACCGCGGCCGGTGATACCGGCGATCGATTCCTGCGCCTCGCGAACGGCGAGCTGGACCGGGCCTATCGCCTGGCGGGGATGCTCCTGGGCGACCGGCACGAGGCCGAGGACGCGACCCAGGATGCCCTGATCCGGGCCTGGAAATCGGTCGGTTCACTGCGCGATCCAGCCGGGTTCCAGGCCTGGTTCGACCGGATCCTGGTCAACATCTGCCGTGACCGGTTGCGCCGCCGTCGGCGGATCTCGTTCGTCCCGATCGAGCCCGATCCCGACGATCCCGCGGGCGGGCCGAGCCTGAGGGCGCACGGCGATCCGTTCCAGGCAATCCTCGACCGTGACCAGGCCGTCCGGGCGATGGCCGGCCTGAGCCCGGATGAGCGGATCGTCCTGACCCTCCACTACTGGGCCGACCTGACCCTCGAGGCGGTTGCGGAACGCCTGGGCTGGCCGGTCGGCACCGTGAAGTCCCGGCTGCACCATGGCTTGAACGAGATCCGGCGCGTCCTCGAACGCGAGCCGGACGGAGGCTCCCGATGAACGACGATCTCGAACGACGGCTGCGCGCCGAGCTGCGCAAGGGCGACCTGCCCGGGGCACCGGCCAGCCTCCGGACGCGACTCGCGGGCCTGCCGGCCGAGCCGCGCCGCTCGAGCTTCGCGCGGCTCTTCACCGGCCTGCGGCTGGCCGGCCTGGCGTCCGCCGCCGCGGTCGCGATCGCGTTCGTCCTGGTCGTGCGCGCCTTGCCGGGACCGTCCAGCGGCAGCCCCGCTGCCTCGCTCGGCGCCGTGGCAACGACCGGTCCGACGGCGACGGCGGGAGCGTCGGCGGCCCCGACGCCGGGCGGGACGCTGCCGCCCTCGAGCAGCCCGTCGGTGGGACCGTCGCCGGCGGAGCAGTTCACCTGTGGCGGCAGCCGGGTCCTCCCGGCGACGACCAGCGCCGTCGCCCAGATCACGGACGTGCGCGTGGGTACCCATCCCGGCTATGACCGGATCGTCTTCGAGTTCGCCGGATCCGGGCGGCCCCAGCTGACCATCGCCCAGGCGTTCCCGCCGTTCGTCGAGGACGGCAGCGGCAACACCGTCGCCGTGCCCGGCAGCGCGTACCTGAGCCTGAAGCTGTACGACGCGAGCGGCTACCCCACGTACACGGGGCCGAGCCTGTTCACGCCGAAATACCCGAACCTCGTCGCCCTGGTCAACACCGGCGACTACGAGGGCTACGTCACCTGGATCGCCGCCCTGCGCAATCCCAATCGCGTCTGCTACGACGTGTCGACGCTCACCGGGCCCACCCGGATCGCGATCGACGTGCAGGCGCCCTGACGCGGGGCGAGCTAGGCGGGCGGCAGGACCGGCGTCGGCAGCGGCTCGCCGCGCAGGCCGGCGATCAGGTTCGCGGCGGCCATCGCGGCCATCCGGCCCCGGGTCGCGGTCGTGGCCGAGGCGACGTGGGGCACGATCAGGCAGTTGTCGAGCCCCAGCAGCGGATCGTCGAGGGGCATCGGCTCGGGATCGGTGACGTCGAGTGCCGCGCCGGCGATCCGCCCCTCGCGGAGGGCCGCGTAGAGCGCCGCCGAGTCGACAACCGGGCCGCGGGCCGTGTTGACCAGGATCGCCGAGCGCTTCATCGCCGCCAGCGCGGCGGCGTCGATCAGGTGCTGCGACTCG
>DATGGC010000206.1:0-7560 GCA_035308745.1 Candidatus Limnocylindrales bacterium
AGCAGCGCATCGACCAGCTCGGTCAGGTGGTCGGTCTCGGCCTTCATGTCCTCGAGCGTCTCGTGCTGCTCGGAGATCGTCGAGGCGGGATGGCGGAGCAGGTGCTCGACGCTGCCCCGGACGACGGTCAGCGGCGTCCGCAGCTCGTGGCTGGCGTCCGCGGCGAACTCGCGCTGGCGGCGCAGCGAATCCCGGATCGGGACCAGGGCCCGCCGGGCATAGAACGCGCCGCCGGCCACCGACAGGCCGATCGCCCCGACGCCGCCGACGACGAGCACGATCAGCAGGTACTGAAGGGCCCGCGCCTCGGCCGTCCGGTCGGCGATCACCTGGATCACGTACGTCTGCCCGTGGCGGGTGATCGGCTCGGTCACCAGCTGGATCGGGGTGCCCTCGACGGTCGTCTGGCGATCATCGATCGCACCGGTCCGGGCCACGGCCACCGCCGCCATGTCGGGCAGGCCGCTCAGGCCGCTGTTCTGCGGCCCCACCGCCTCGTTGGCCGGCCCGATCACCATGGCCAGGGTGCCCGACGTCGGGCCCCCGAAGACGATCCCGGTCTGGAGCTGGGGCCCGAGGCTGGCGTCCTGGCCGGGGGCTCGGGTGATGAAGCTGGCGATCTGGTCGGCCCGGCTCTGGAGGCGCTGCTCGGTGCTGTCCGAGAGCGACCGGTCCACGGTCAGGTAGATCGCGGCGCCCAGGACGACGAGGATCGCCAGGGTGATCCCCCCGCTCCACAGGATCAGTCGCCGCCAGGTCCGCCGGAGCAGGCGGGCGTCGCCGGCATCCTCGACGGGCCCGGTCCTGCTCACTCGGAGACCATCCGATAGCCGACGCCGCGTTCGGTCCGGATCAGCGACCCGGCCGCGGCCCCCAGCTTCTCGCGCAGGCGATGGACGTAGGCCTCGACGGTGTTGGGGGTGACAGCCAGGCCGTAGGGCCAGGCCGCGTCGAGCAGGTTGTCCCGGGTCAGGAGGCGGCCGGGGTTGCGCAGGAAGCACTCGAGCAAGGCGAACTCGCGCGGGCTCAGGGCGATCGGCGCACCGGCCACCGACACGGCCCGGTCGGCCTCGTCGAGGACGATCGGCCCGTTGACCAGGTTGGGGCCGGACGGCGACCGGTCCGCCCGGCGAGCGAGCGCCCGGAGGCGTGCCGCGAGCTCCTCGTAGGCGAATGGCTTGACCATGTAGTCGTCCGCGCCGGCGTCCAGGCCGCGAACCCGGTCCTCGATGGCGTCCCGGGCGGTCAGGATCATCACCGGCAGGTCGGATCCCCGCCGGCGCAGCTCGCGCAGGACGTCGAGCCCGGACCGATCGGGCAGGCCGAGGTCCAGGATCACGGCGTCGAGGGCAGCCTCCGACTCGAGCAGCTCGGTCGCGTCGCGGGCATCGGGCGCCAGCTCGACGACGTGGCGATCGTCGCTGAGCAGGCGCCGCAACAGGCGGCCGAGCCGGGGGTCGTCCTCGACAACCAGGATGTGCATGGGCTGACTATGCGGCCACGTTCAGGCCGGCGGCTACTTGACGACCGTGATCGTGCCCACGGTGGCGTTGCCGAAGCCGCCGAAGCCGCCGCTCGGCCGGGGCGCGCCGCTGGCCGTCGGCGCGCCGGCGCCAAGGGCGAGGCTGATCTGGACCGTCGATCCGGGCGTGACGTCGGCCGCGGTGCCGGTCGTCGAGTCGCGGTAGGTCACGGTGGGCGCGAGGTTGAGCGTCTCGGTCGTGCCGTTGGCCAGCTTGATCTGGATCGACGTGCCGTCGATCGACACCACCGTGCCGCTGATGCTCACCCCGGCCGCTCCCCGGCCTGCTCCTCCGCCAAATCCGCCGGCGCCGCCGAAGCCGCCCGCTCCGCCGAAGCCGCCCTCACCACCGGTCCCCCGGCCGGTGCCGCCAAAGCCGCCCGCGGCCGGGCTGACGGTGGCCGCCGGTGCCGTGACCCGGCCGACGGCAAATGCCACGCCGCCGATCGCGACGAGGGCACCCACGAGGAGCAAGGCGGTGCCGGTCGACGCCCGGTTCCTGGCCGTCGTCTTTGGCGCGATCGGCGCCGGCGCAAACGACGCCGGTGGCGCGTAGGCCGGCGGCGGGGCGAATGGCGCCGGCTGCTGGGCCGGCGGGATCGGGTTCGCCGGCGGGGCCGTCATCGGGTCCGGCGTCCAGGTGGGCGGGGTGGCACCGGGCGTCTGGCCCGGGGTCTGGCCGGGCGTCGAGCTGTCCATGGTCATCGAGGGGACTCCTTTCGGAACTGGGTTGCGCCGGGACGGCGCGAGTCAGGCAGGGGTTGGTCACTCATAGCGAAGGGCGACGATCGGGTCGAGGCGGGCCGCCTGGCGTGCCGGCCAGACCCCGAAGACGACGCCGACGAGGAGGCTGAACAGGACCGCCACGACCGGGGTCACCGGACTGAAGACGAAGCCCCAGCCGGCCAGCGTGCCGATCAGGTACGAGACGGCGACGCCCAGGATGATCCCGAACACGCCGCCCAGGACCGACAGGACGAGGGCCTCGACCAGGAACTGGGCCAGGATGTCCCGGCCGCGGGCGCCGATCGCCTTGCGAATGCCGATCTCGCGGGTCCGCTCGCGGACCGAGACCAGCATGATGTTCATGATCCCGATCCCCCCGACCAGCAGCGAGATCGAGGCGATCCCAGCCAGCAGGAGGGTCAGCAGGTCGCTGACCCCGCCGACGGTCGTCAGGAGCTGGGCCTGGTCGGCGATCGTGAAGTCGTCGGTGCCGCCGATCGCAATGTCATGGCGGGATTCGAGGAGAGTGGTGATCTCGGCTTTGACCGTGTCGATCTGGTCGGCCGAGGCGACGCTGATGCCGATCGTCCGGAGCTTGTCGCCGGGCACGAATTCGGCCTGCATCGTGGTGTACGGGATGAGGATCTGGTCGTCCTGGCTGACCGGCCCGGTGCTGCCCTTGGCCTGCAGGATGCCGGCAATCCGGAAGGGCAGGCCGCCGATCGTGATCGTGCTGCCGATCGAGCTCGCCGTGAGGCCGAGGTCGTCGGCCGTGGTTGCGCCCAGGACCGCTTCATGGAGGCTGGCAGCGACCGAGGCGTCGTTGAGCGTCGCGCCCTGCCACACGTCGAAGTTGCGGACGGTGGTGTAGCCGCCGGTCGTGCCCAGGATCGTGGTGGTCGTGTTTTCCGAGCCGGCGACCACGAACTGGCTGGTCGAGATCTCGGGTTCGACGGCGGCGACACCGTTCAGGGCGGCGATCGCCTGCGCATCTTCGATCGTGAGGGTGTTGGCCGAGCCGGCCGCGCCGCGGGTGAAGCCGGTCGTCGTGGCCCCCGGATTGACGGTCAGCAGGTTGGTGCCCAGGCCCTGGAGCTGCTTGGTGATCCCGCTCGTGGCACCCTGGCCGACGGCCACCAGGGAGACCACCGAGGCGACCCCGATGATGACGCCCAGCATCGTGAGGGCGGCCCGCAGGCGCGACGATCCGAGCCGCGAAAGGGCCAGCCGGACGAGCTCGGTCGTCCTCACGCCACGAGCCGCCCGTCGCGGACATGGACCTGGCGCCGTGCCCGGCTGGCCACCTCGGCGTCGTGGGTGATCATCACGATCGTCCGGCCGGCCGCGTTGAGCTGGGTCAGGAGGGCCATCACCTCGGCGCCCGAGGTGCTGTCGAGGTTGCCCGTCGGCTCGTCGGCCAGGAGCAGGGCCGGCTCGGTGACCAGCGCCCGGGCGATCGCGACGCGCTGCTGCTGGCCGCCGGACAGCTCGGTCGGCACGTGGTCGATTCGGTCGCCCAGCCCCAGGCGCTCCAGGGTTGCCGTCGCCCGGGCCACCCGGTCCTTGCGCGGGACGCCCTGGTACAGGAGCGGGGTCATCACGTTCTCGAGGGCCGACGTCCGGGGCAGCAGGTTGTAGGACTGGAAGACGAAGCCGATCGTCCGGCTCCGGAGCTGGGCCAGGCCGTCGTCGTTGAGCTCCGCAACCGGCGTCCCGTTCAGGATGTAGGTCCCCGCCGTGGGCCGGTCGAGGCAGCCCAGGATGTTCATCATCGTCGACTTGCCCGACCCGGACGGGCCCACGATCGCCAGGAACTCCCCCGCCTGGACCTCCAGGTCCACGCCCTGCAGCGCGGCGACCTGGACGTGGCCCAGGTCGTAGATCCGGCTGACCTCATGGAGCTCGATCAGGGCTCCGGTCATGGCTGACCCCGGCGGAACGTTCCACCGCCACCGGTCGGGAAGCCACCGAACCCACCGAAGCCACCGGTCAGGCTGCCGGCGTTGGTCGTCGTCGTCGCGGTGGACGTGCGCGGCGTGGAGACGCCGACGACGATCGTGTCACCAGCATTCAACCCGGCGGTGATCGCGGCGTACTGGGTCGTGATCAGGCCGACCGTGACCGGAACCGTGCTGATCGAGCCATCGGCGGCCATCACTCGGACGCCGTACGAGCCGTTCGAGCCGACCAGGGCGACGGCCGGGACGGCCAGCACGTTGTCGGCCTCGGCGGTCGTGATCGAGACGCTGGCCGACATGCCGGCCTTCACGTCGGCGGGGGTCGAATCGAGGGTGATCACGACCGGGTAGGTCACGACCGAGGACGAGCCCGACGACGATGCAACCGGGTCGATCTCGGTCAGCTTGCCGGTCGCCGTCTCATTGGTGGCGGTGATCGAGATCGTGGCGGCCTGGCCGACTTTCAGGCTGGGCAGGTCCGTCTCGGCGAAGCTGGCCGTGATCTGCATCTGGCTGCCTTCCATCTCGATGGCATCGCCCGACGGTGCGTCGAGCCCGGGGACGATCGAGACGGCCGTGATCGTGCCGTCGGCCGGAGCCGTGATCTGGGCCAGGTTGACCGTCGTCTCGGCGCTGTCGACGGCGGTCTGGGCGGTGGCCACCGAAGCCTTGTCGGACAGGATCGTGAGGGCCGGCGCGGCGGCCGTCTTGCTCTCGTAACCCTGCTCGGCGGAGGTGACCTGGAGCTCGGCGGAGGCCACGCTCTCGGCTGACTGGTTGTTCGACTGGGTGGCCTTGGCCTTCGTCTGGGCGACGTTCTGGGTCGCGTTGGTGACCGCGGCCTTGTCCTGGCTGATCTGCTGGGCCGGGGCGCTGGCGGCTTCGTCGCTGGTCAAGGTCGCCTTGGCCGCGCTCAGGGCGCTCTCGGCGTTGGCGATGCTCAGGTTGTTCTGCTCGCGGGTGTCGGATTCGCTGGTTCGGGCGTTGCTCAACTGCTGCTCGGCCTGGGTGATCGAGAGCTTGGCCATGGCCTTGTTGATCGCCGTCAAGCCGCCCTCGTCACTGGCCAGGCGGGCCTGGGCGATGGCCAGGTTCGACTGCGCGGCGGCAAGGGCCTGGGTCGCACTGGCGCTGTCGGCCACGGCCAGGACCTGGCCCTTGGCTACGGTGTCGCCGACGTTGACGCTGACCGTGCTCACTGGCCAGGTGGTCGAGCCACCGCCCGAGCCGGAGCCCGACGATGACGATGAGGAGGATGAGGACGACGAGCTGCTGCCTGCGATCGCCGGGTCCCGACCGAAGGCCAGGCCGTAGGTCACCGAGGCGGCCAGCGACCCCGTCGCCGCGGCGCTCTGGGTCACGTTGGTCACCGCCGCGGTCGCCGTGATGTACTGGGTGGCGGCGCTCGAGCCGAACGACGGGCCGATGATCACGATACCGATCGCGGCAATTCCGACCACGATCAGGCCAACCGCGGCGAGGATCTTGAGACGCATGTGCGCACCTGTTTTCGTGGGCGGACGGAGTTGGCGGGGCCTGAATCAGGGTTGGCCCACAGCGTCATCGTGGGCTCCGCTCCTGACGAAGTCCTGAACGGGAGCCGTTGGCTCGGGGCTCGGCAAGGGCCGTCCGGGGGAGCGCCGTGCGTGAGGTGCTATAGTCAGGGCTCCTCTCGACTAGACGGGAGGCCTCCGCTAGGTCGATGGTTCCTTCTCGAGCCGGCCATGCGCCGCATCACCCTACGCCGAGAAGAGAACAGGATTACCCCCTCATGGCCAACGGAAGTGTCAAGAAGGTCGTCTCCGATCGTGGGTTCGGTTTCATCACCGCCGACGATGGCAAGGACTACTTCTTCCACCGCGACGGGCTCGACCGATCGATCGACTTTGACAAGCTGGTCGGCGGCGAGCACGTGACCTTCGAAGTCGAAGCCGGCCCCAAGGGCCCGCGCGCGATCAAGGTCCAGGCTGCCTGAGCCTTCGGCTCAGACCACTCTCGCCCGGTCCAACGTGGACCGGGCGTTTCTGTGTCCGGCACAATGCGCATCGAGATGACTGATCGCCAGCTCCACGACTTCCAGATCCTGACCTTCGACTGCTACGGCACCCTGATCGACTGGGAGGCCGGGATCCTGGCCGCCCTGCGCTCCGTGCTGGATGAGCACGGCGTGACGGCCGGGGATGATCAGCTCCTGGAGCAGTACGCCGGGTTCGAGGCGGCCGCCGAGGGCGGGCCGTACCTGCCCTACCGCCAGGTCCTGGCCCGGGCCCTCGCCGGCGTGGCCGGCGAGCACGGCTTCGAGCCCTCGGCAGCGGAGTCGGCCCGCTTTTCCGAGTCCGTCGGCGACTGGCCGGCGTTTGCCGACTCGGCCGCGGCCCTGGCCCAACTGAAGGAGCACTTCAAGCTGGGCGTGATCACCAACTGCGACACCGACCTCTTCGCCCGCTCCAACGAGCGCCTGGGCGTCGAGTTCGACTGGGTGATCACCGCCCAGCAGCTCGGCAGCTACAAGCCCAATCCGCGCAACTTCGAGCTGGCTCGGGCGCAGATCGGCGGACCGCCGGAGCGCCACCTGCACGTGGCCCAGAGCCTCTTCCACGATCACGTGCCGGCCCACGCCCTGGGCCTGACGACGGCCTGGATCGACCGCCGCCACGGCCGTCCGGGCTCGGGCGCGACGCCGCCCGCACAGGCGACCCCCGACTTCACCTTCCCCGACATGGCCTCGTTCGCCGAGGCGGCGATCCGCTAGATTCGGCGGACGCCGGTGCGCGCATGCCGGCCGAAGCAGGGGACGCCGATGCGGCGGGTGCTGGTCGCGTTCATCGTCGGATCGCTGGTCCTTGCCGGCCTGGTGACGGCCCTCGAGCCCGTCCTCCTGCCCCAGGTCGCAGCCCGGGTCGCCGCCGACACGCCGGTTGACATCCGGGGCACCTGGTCGGGGATCTACCACGCCAGCATCGGCGACTTCCCCAACACCGACACGTTCACGACCGAGGATTTCACCACCGGTGTGGTCTCGGGCGTGGCCAACAACAACACGTACACCCTGGCCGGCACGGTCACCGGCAACAAGGTGCACTGGACGGCGGCCGAGAACGGCGCCTCGTACGTCGCGACGAGCGACGCCGTGGTATCGGCCGACGGCACGCAGCTGGTCGGCACGGGCACGGATACCAACGGGACCGCTGGCACCGTCACGTTCGTCCGCCAGACGCCGGTGCCCTCCGCGTCGGCCCTGCCGTCCGCCTCGCCCAGCGCCCCGGCCTCGGCCGCACCGGTCGTCAATCCACCCGGGGTCGTGCCGCCCAACCCGGCGCCGGGCTGCACGTTCGGAGGATTCGGTGCCGGTCC
>DATGGC010000207.1:0-14256 GCA_035308745.1 Candidatus Limnocylindrales bacterium
CGCCGAGCCCACCGCCAGCTCGAATGTGACCATAAGCTCGGGAATAGTCGACTTTTGTCAAAAACGTGCCCGGAACTGTGAGCCGAGCGCGGAACTGTGAGCCGAGCCACGGGACCCGCGGTCGGCCGATGAGCCACGGAACCGGGGCCTGCCTTGGACCCGCGGTCGGCCGATGGGCCACGGAACCGGGGCCTGCCTTGGAACCGCAGTCGGCCGAGGGACCAGCGCCCCAAGAGCTAGACGGGGCGGGCCTCGCTGGCGCCGGGAACGGCGTGGATCGTGGTCAGCGTCTCGCGGATCTGGGCCTCGATGCCGGCCGCGTCGATCCGGATCAGGTGGCGCAGGTCGGCGACCGAGCCGTGCTCGACGAAATGGTCGGCCGGGATCCCGATGATCTTGAGGAGCACCTCGCGGAAGGCCGGGTCGACGGCCCGTGCCTCCTCCAGCAGCTCGAGGACACCGCTGCCGAAGCCGCCGGTGACCACGCTCTCCTCGAGGGTCACGACCAGCCGCTTGCCGCGGGCCTGCTCCAGGATCAGCTGGCGGTCGAGGGGCTTGGCCCAACGGGCGTTGATCAGGCCGACCGACCAGCCCTCGGCGGCCAGCCCGGCGGCGGCCTGGCGGGCCCGGTCGACGATCGGGCCGAAGCCGATGAGCAGGATCTCCGACCCCTCCTGGAGCAGCTCGGCCTGGCCGACCGGGATGGGCTTTGGATCGACGGCCGGCAGGTTGAAGCCGGGATCGCGGGGATAGTGCAGGGCGAACGGGTGGTCCTGGCTGAACGCGGTCCGGAGCAGCGCCCGGAGCTCCTGCTCATCCTTCGGGCTGGCGATCAGCAGGTTCGGGACCTGGCGCTGGGCAGGCAGGGTGAACATGCCCTGGTGGCTGGTTCCGTCCTCACCGACCAAGCCCGCGCGGTCGACGGCGATCACGACCGGCTGGTCGTTCTGGCAGACGTCGTGGACGACCTGGTCGAAGGCCCGTTGCAGGAACGTGGAGTACAGGGCCACGACCGGCCGCTCGCCGCCCATCGCCAGGCCGGTGGCCATCGTGATGGCGTGCTGTTCGGCAATGCCGACGTCGAAGAACCGATCGGGGAACTCCGCCTGGAGCTTGTTGAGGCCGGTCCCGGTCGGCATCCCGGCGGTGATCCCCACGACCCGCCGGTCCTCCCGGGCGATCTCGAGCAGCTCGGCCACGAAGACCGCGGTGTAGTTGGGCGCCTTGGCCGGCGCGTCGGGCGGGCGGCGGGTCGCCGGGGCCGCGTCGTCGGCCATCGACTCCGTGGGCATGTGGCCCACGGCCGCCGGCGTGCTGCCCGTGCTCAGCGTCCGGGAGCGGGCGCCCGGTGCCGCCGAATGCGATGCGCCGTTGGCGTGCGGCTCGAAGGCGGCGGTCATCGGCGGCAGCGCTGCCCCGTGGAAGCCGACCTGGTCGGCCTCGGCCGGCCGGTAGCCGCGGCCCTTCTGGGTTCGGACATGAACGATGACCGGCTCCTTGAGCTGGAGCGCGCCAGCAAACGTCTGGAGCAACGCCCGCAGGTCGTGGCCCGGGACGACCCCGATGTAGGTGATCCCGAGGTCCTCGAAGAGCTGGCCCGGCTGGGCGAAGTTGACCACCGACTTGCGCAGCCGCTGGCTCAGCTCGAGGGCGGTCTGGCCGACGAACGGGATCCGCTCGATCGTCCGGTCGTAGGCGCTCTTGCTCTTGCCCCAGGCCGACGACAGCTTGATCTGGCTCAGGTACTTGCTGAACGCACCGACGGTCGGGCTGATCGACATCTCGTTGTCGTTGAGGACGATCAGCATCCGCGTCCCGCGCTGGCCGATGTCGTTGAGGGCCTCCAGGGACAGGCCGCTCATCAGGGCCGCGTCACCGATCACGACCGCGATCCGCTCCAGGCCATGGCGCAGGTCGCGGGCCTCGGCCAGGCCCTGGCCGATCGACAGGCCCGTGCCGGCGTGGCCGCCGTCGAAGACATCGTGGGCCGACTCCGAGCGACGCGGGAAGCCGCCGACCCCGCCCAGCGAGCGGAGCGTGTCGAAGCGGTCGTAGCGGCCGGTCAGGAGCTTGTGGGGGTAGGCCTGGTGGCCGGTGTCCCAGACGATCCGGTCACGCGGCGATTCGAGCAGCCGGTGGAGGGCGATCGTGAGCTCGACCACACCCAGCGACGAGCCGAGGTGGCCGCCGGTGACCGCGACCGTGTCGATGATCTTCTCGCGGATCTCGTCGGCGAGCTGGGCCAG
The DNA here is from genome assembly GCA_035308745.1 of Candidatus Limnocylindrales bacterium. Lineage (GTDB taxonomy): Bacteria > Chloroflexota > Limnocylindria > Limnocylindrales > CSP1-4 > Palsa-1033. Next base: position 2,247 of record DATGGC010000207.1, read on the forward strand.
CTGGGCGTCACCGAGGCCGCGCAGGTCGGCCGGGCCGCGCAGGGTGGGAAGAATGGCCAAGGGTCAGCTGCTCCAGTCCGGGCGAATCGGCCGGTGACGAGGCACCGGCGCACGAACGTTCATTCGCACGAGCGGCCGGCCGGGATTGTGATGGCCCGAACCGCTGCCACGCGGCGCCGGGCCGAGTCTACCCCGAGCCGTCGGCGGAGGCGTCGTCGTCGGTCCGCAGCTCGATCGCGTCCAGGGCCCCGCCGGCCCGCTCCACGAGCCGCTTGACCCGTAGCTCGGCATCGGCGAGGAGGGCGGCACAGCGCTCATGGAGGGCCACCCCACGCTCGTAGCCGGCGATCGACGCCTCGAGCGGTCCGCCGCCGGCCTCGAGCTCGGCCACGGTGCGCTGGAGCTCGGCCAGGGCCTCGTCGAAGGTCAGCGTCGCGATGTCAACCTGGGTCGGAGTGGTCACCGGGCTCCTCTTCGGCGGGATCGGGGCGGGCCTGCTGCCAGCGGTCGATCCGGCCGGCAATCATCCTACCAACGATCAGGCCGCCCACGGCGGCGACCACCACGATCAGGGCCAGCAGCCCCAGCGCAGCCAGGTCGCTCACTGGGCCAGTCCGCTCAGTGCGGCTCGCTCGGCCCGGTCGAGGTCGCGCCCAGCTCGCCCTCGGCCAGGCGAATGGTCAGGCTCGCTCCGGCCCGTGCCTCGTCGGCCCGGCGCAGGATCCGGCCATCAGCCGTGCGCCGGACGATCGCGTAGCCGCGATCGAGGGTCGCCTGCGGCCCGAGGACCGCCAGCGCCGCGGACCCGGCGTCGAGCGCGGCATGGGCCAGCCCGAGGCGGAGGGCCACGATCGGCTGGAGGCGCGCATCGGCCCGCTGCTCGGCGGTTCGGGCGCTGGCCACGCGCTCGAGGACCGTCCGGGTGGCCCGGTCGAGGAGGACACCGGCCCGTTCCCGGGCCTGGGCCAGGCGCTCGGCCGGCCGGAGGCCGTCCAGGGCCCGGCGCTCGGCGTCGAGCTCCCGGCGGGCCGCGACGACGATCCGCTCGGTCACCCCGGTCAGGCGCCGGAACTCGGCGCCGAGGGCCGCCGCGACCTGGACCCGGTCGGGGACCACGAGCTCCGCTGCCGCCGACGGGGTCGGCGCCCGGACATCGGCGGCGAAGTCGGCCAGGGTGACGTCGGTCTCGTGGCCGACGCCGCACACCAGGGGCAACGGGTGAGCCACGATCGCCCGGACGACCCGCTCGTCGTTGAACGACCAGAGATCCTCGAGCGATCCCCCGCCGCGGGCCAGGATCGTGACGACCGGGGCATCTCCCGCGCGGCCCGCCGCCACGCACTGGTCGGCATAGCGGGCGATCCGGCCGAGCGCGCTAACGATGCTGGCCGGCGCCGGCTCACCCTGGACCTGGCAGGCCGCAAAGACGACCCGGGCCAGCGGCCAGCGGCGCTGGAGGACGTTCCGGATGTCGTGCCAGACGGCGCCGCTGGAGCTGGTCGCAACGGCGATCACCGCCGGCCGGAGGGGCAGCGGCCGCTTGCGGCCGGCCTCGAACAGGCCCTCGGCGGCCAGCCGGGCCTTGAGCTCCTCGTAGCGCAGGGCCAGGTCCCCGAAGCCCGCCGGCTGGACGGCGGCCACGTAGAGCTGGTAGACGCCCTGCTGGTCGAAGACGTCGATCCGGCCCCGGGCGACGACGCGCAGCCCGGTCCGGGGCTCGAACGGCGAGGTCAGCCGGTCGTCGCGGAACCAGATGCAGGACAGCTGGCTGCGCTCGTCCTTGAGGGTGAAGTAGGCGTGCCCGGCGGACGAGATCGTGACCCGCCCGACCTCGCCCTCGACCCATATGTCGCGGAGCCGGTCGTCGGCCCGGACCGCGTCCCGGACGACCCGGGTGACCTCGCTGACGCCCAGGATCGTCGGCCGCAGCTCGTCGGGAATGACGCTGGGGGCGGGGCGGCTGAAGGACGCGCCCCCGGGCACGGGCGGGCTCGAGGGCCGGGCCGGGCGGCTGGCCGGCTCGTCGGGCGGCAGCGAATCCCAGGACGGCAGGGCCCAATCCGGCGGGTCGTCGCCGTCAGGGCTCCACAACGTCGGATCCCGGCGGCTCATGAGACCGGGTCAGACCCGGGTCTGGTACTCGCCGGTCCGGGTATCGACCCGGATCGTGTCGCCCTCGTTGACGAAGATCGGGACCGTGACGACCAGGCCCGACTCGGTCGTGGCCGGCTTGCGGGCGCCGGTCTGGGTGTCGCCGGCAAAGCCGGGCTCGGTCTCGGCCACGATGAGGTCGACGGTGACCGGCAGCTCGACCCCCAGGGTCTCGTCCTGGTAGCTGGTTCGCTCGAGGAGCATCCCGTCCTTGAGGTAGTGGACGGCGTCCTCGAGCTGGGCGGCGCTGAGCGTGAACTGGTCGTAGGTGTCGGTGTCCATGAAGTGGTAGTCGTCGCCGTCGCGGTACAGGAACTGGACGGGACGGCGGTCCATCTGGGCCCGCGGCCACTTTGTGCCGGCCTGGAAGCTGCGCTCGACCGTCTGGCCGCGCTTGATGTTGCGCAAGGTGATCCGGACCTGGGCCGAGCCGCGGCCCATCTTGATGTGGTGGTAGTCGAGGATCTGCCAGAGCTCGCCGTCGAGCTCGATCGCGACGCCTTTGCGAAGTTCACCGGTGCTGATCATCGGGAGGTGGGCTCCTGCAGGGTTCGACGGCGGCCCGCGCGAGATGGCGGTGCGGCGGGCGGCTCGATCGGTCGGGGCGGTTCCTCCGATTGTAGCCGAGGCTCCCGGCCCGGGGCCCTCGCCCCAGCGTCAGGCCGGGACGACCACGATCCCGCGCGGGAAGCGAGTCACGACGTCCAGCCGCCGGGCGGCGACGTCGAGCGTGACGAGGTCCTCGATCCGGACGCCCATCTCGCCCTCGAGGTAGACGCCGGGCTCGACGGAGAAGACCGTTGGGCTGGGCAGCGGGGCCTCGGCCGCCCGCTTGCCCAGGCTGGGCAGCTCGTGGGTCGCCAGGCCGATGCCGTGGCCGGTGCCGTGGCCGAAGTGATCGCCATGGCCTCCCGCCACGATCACGTCACGGGTCAGCGCGTCGGCCTCCACCCCCGTCGGCAGCGTGGCGCCCGCCTCGACCACCGTCCGAAGCCCATCGATGGCCGCCGACTGGGCCCGGTGGACCAGCTCGTAGATCGCCAGGTCGCGCTCGGCCGGCTCGCCCACGAACAGGGTCCGGGTCATGTCGCTGCGGTAGCCCGCTACCTGGGCCCCGAAGTCGAAGAGCAGGACCTGGCCCGCCCGGACCGGGCGATCACCCGGCGAGCCGTGGGGCAGGGCCGCCTCGGGCCCGGCCAGGCAGGCGACGTCGAACGCCAGCCCGTCGGCGCCGCCGGTCCGGATCAGGACCTCGAGCCGCCAGGCGAGCTCGGCTTCGGTGACGCCCGGCCGGATCTCGGGCAGGAGTGCCGCCAGCGCCCGGTCGGCCACGGCGCACGCTGCCGCAACCCGCTCCAGCTCGGCCGGCTCTTTCGTCGCCCGATCGATCTCGAGCCAGCCGGGGCCCGGCTCGCCGTCCGGACCGGCGGTCGTGGCCGGGCTGAGCTCGACCGTCGGTGCCGACTCGGCCAGCTCGCTCCAGGCCGCGTGGCTGAGGTGGCTCGCCTCGGCCGCGACGCGCCGGGCGCCAAGGCCCGCGGCAATCTCCGGCCAGCGCCGGCCCAGGTCGCCGTACACCGGCTCGATCCGGGCGTCCGGCGCCTCCCGGCCGACCTGGATCGTGTAGCGGCTGTCGGCGAAGACGATCAGGTCGTCGGCCCCCACGACGAACCAGCCCGAATAGCCGGCGACCTTCTCCTCGCCATCGCCCAGGACCAGGCCGGTCAGGTAGTGGCTGTGCTCCGGCCGGACGCCCAGGTAGGCATCGACCCCGTCGGCGGCCATCCGGGCCCGAAGACGGGCGAGGCGGGCCGGTCGGGCCGCTCGGTCGGCGGCCGCCCAGCGAACGCGATCGGCAGCGGCCGGCGGCCCCGCGAAATCGGCGGGATTCGGCAGCGCCTCGCGCTCGATCATGGCGTCATGAGCCGTGGGTCATGAGCCGTATTTGGCGATATCCGCCTGGTGCTGGGCGTAGGTCTTCTCGAAGACCGTCGTGCCGCTTTTGGTCGCCAGGAAGTACAGGTAGTGGCCGGTCGTGTCGGGATCCAGGGCCGCCTTGATCGAGGCGACCGACGGGGTACACAGCGGGCCCGGAATGAGGCCCTTGCTGACGTATGTGTTGTACCCGGCCAGGTCGGCCGGCAGCTCGGCGGGCAGGCTCGTGCCCTTCGTCAGCGGCGCCCAGAACAGGTAGGTCTGCCACTGGTTGAAGGGCAGCTTGGCCAGCTGCAGCGTGTCGTTGACGTAGAAGATGGTCGGGTCCGACTGGAACTCGTTGAGCGGGAAGAGCTGGGGGTCGAGGCGGTTCTGGTAGACCCCGGCGATCTTGGCCCGGTCGGCGTCGTCGCCCGTCTCGCGCTCGACGACCGAGGCCAGGGCCAGGACCTGGTAGAAGCTCAGGCCCCGGCTGGCGGGCACCTTGAGCAGGTCCGGCCCGACCTGCTGGTACCACGTGTCGAGGAGCTGGCGCACGAACTGATCGGCGGTGATGTCGGGCGAGACGGTGTAGGTCGCCGCGGCGAGGAAGCCCTCCAGCGAGGCGCCCTTGGGCAGCAGCGGCGTCAGCCAGGGGTAGTCGGCGAGGAGCGTCGCGGGCGGGTGCTTGACTTCGTCGTAGAACGCCTGGACGTCCATCGACAAGCCACTGATCGTCTGGAGCTCGGCGGTGATCTGTTCGAGGCGCAGGCTGGGCCGCAGCGCGATCGAGACGGCAACCTGGTGCGAGACCAGGAGCGACGTGACGATCTGCTGGGGGGTCATGTTCATGCGCAGGATGTAGGTCCCCGACTCGAGGCTGGTCGTCAGGTTCTGCTCGGTCGCGATGAACACCAGGGCCCGGGCATCCTTGAGCAGGCCCGCCTGCTGGAGCCGGGTGGCGATCGACTGGGCCGTGTCGCCGTCGACGACGTTGAAGGTGACGTCGGTCGCGCTCGTGCTCGGCGCGTCGGTCAGGGCGGTGCCCAGGTCATCGCGCACCAGGTCGGCCACGAACGGCAGCTTGAGCGCGCTCGGATTCTTGGAGGCGTAGTCGACCACCGCCTGGGTGATCACCGGCCGGAGCACGGTCAGCGCCGAGACCACCACGACCGCGGCCAGGATCGCGATGAACAGGAGCAGGCGGATCAGGCCGCCCAGGCCGCCGCCGCCCGAACCGCGCCGGCCCGACGTCCGGGGAACCTTCGCGGTTGCCGGGTCCAAGGCGGCGGGCGGGCGGGCGTAATGCTCGTCGTCGATCGCGACCTCGTCGATCCGATGGGCCTGGCGGGTGCGCGAGGATCGAGGCTCGATGATCGGATCGCGATCGCGCGGCGAGCCGCCGCCTCGAATCGTCATTGGCCGAGCCGGGCGCGGGCGTCGAGCTCGTCCTGGAGGATGATCGCCGCGGCCTCGCGATCGATCCGGGCCCGGTGCGCGGCCCGCTGGGTGGCGCTTGGCGCCCCGCCCGAGCGGCCGTGCTTCATCGGTCCCACCCGGCTCTCGGCCACGTGGCTCGACAGGCGCTCGTCGCGGAAGTGAACCGCGACGCCGGTCAGGAGCGGTTCGATCGCGGCGACCCAGGTCCGGGTGATCTCGACCTGGCGGCCTTCCCGCCCGTCGGCTTCGAGCGGCAGTCCGACCACGAGCTCGGTCACGTCGTGCTCCACGACAAGGCGCGCGAGCGCTTCGGCATCGGCGGCGACCGTGCGCGCCCGGCGGAGGGTCAGCAGGGGCAGGGCATGGCCCTGGGGTTCGGCCAGCGCCACCCCGATCCGGCGCTCGCCCAGGTCGATGCCCAGCAGCCGGCTCATGCGGCCCGCGACCGGGCGAGGATCAGGCTCGACGGCCCGACGGAGGGGACGGCCGACGGCCCCGAGCTCGCGGGCGCTGTTTCAAGCGGGGCGGTTGACGGCCCGGTCGAGGCACCGGGTGCTCCCCCATCGACGGTCAGGCTGAGCCGCCAGGCGAGGCTGGGCACGGTATTCACGAAGCCGGGCCAGGTCTGGATCTCGACGGTGCCATACGTGGCCAGGATGGCCCGCGCCTCGTCGACCGACTTGCCGGCCACCAGGCCGCGCAGGGTGTCCGGGTCAAGGTGGCGGACCTGGCTGGCCGTGGCGGTCACCGGGAAGACGACCGCGTCACTGTCGGCCCGCGGCGTGCCGATCGTGACCTTGGTGCTGCCCGCGACCAGGCTGTAATCGGAGGTGACCGTCGTCTGGAGCCGGGTGGTTGCCAGCGTGGTGACCGCCGACTGGTCCACGGCCGTGACCGTGCCGCTGGCGGTCAGGGTCAGCTCGAAGGTCGGCTGGACCATGCCGATCAGGGTGGTCGGGTCGTTGTCCGGGGTGATCACGCCCAGCAGGCCCGTCTTGGGGAAGGCGGTGCTGCCCGAGGCGAGCCCCGTCGGCGCGGCCAGCCAGGCGGTGAACTGCGACTTGAGGTCCTTGGTCAGGCCGGCCATCGCGGCGTCGGTGTCGGATTTCTGGATCTGGGTGGTGGTCGTGGAGGTCCCGCCGGAGGTCGGGGCAGGGTTGGTCACGGTGTACACAAAGCTCTGGTAACCCGGAGGCAGCTGGTCGATCGCTCCTGTTTGGACATTCCCGCTCGTTCCGCCCTTGACCGCCTTGACCTCGACCGACCCGGACGGCATTGGGCCTCTCCCATGCCAGCGCGGCAGCGTTAGGTCCGAGGTCGTCGCGAATTGGACGCCACTCGAGGTAGAAACAATGGAGCCAGCCGGGAATGTCACTGAGCTCAATGTGTTGATGCTGGTGAAGGTGACGCTGCCCGTCGCGGTTGTCGTCGTCGTCTTCTTGCCGGTCGCGTTGAACGTGCCGGACGACGTGAAGTCCATCGTCAGGACTGTCGCCGGAACCACGCCGGCAACTGGATCGGAGGCCGTCGCATTGGGATCGGCCCGGATCGACAGCTCGATCGGCGTGACCGCCTCGACCCTGGGCGTCACCGTGATTGTGGCGCTGGGCAGGAAGAAGACCCCGATCAGGCCCAGGACCAGGATCATCACCAGGACGGCGACCCCACCGGCCGCGGCGCGGACGGGCGATCGAACCGTTCGGCCGGCGGGACGCACCGTGGGCGCCGACGCGCCGCTGGAGCGGGCGCCGATCCGGCCGTCGGCGAGGACCGGCGCCTGGGGCGGAGGCGGGCCGTCGGGATGGCGCGCCGCGGCGCTCGAGCCGGGTCGCCCGGCCGGCGCCCCGGTGGTCGATTTCGTGGCCACACCGGCCGTCACGGCGGCGGCTACGGCCGCGGCGCCCGCACCAGCCGGCGCCACCACAGTCGAGCCCTGGTCTGCCTCGAAGTCGGCGACCGTGGCGAAGGCGGGCAGGCCGGCCGAGGCGGCCAGCGCCCGGGCGGCCGGATCCGAGGAGACGATCGACAGCGCCCGATTGCGCTCGAGCGCCTCCCGGGCAAGCAGCCGGAAGTTGATCCGCGATGTGGCGATGCGCGAGCCGGGCGGGACCACCAGGCCGACCCGGGGATCCTTCGATGCCCGGATGCGCGCGGCCGCGGACGTGATCTCGTCGTCCACGTCCAGGTAGAAGACGTTGGCCATCGTGCCCAGCCTAGACCTTCATCGCGCGCAGGACGCGGCGCAGGGCTACGTCCAGCGGATCCTCCGTCGATTGCAGCTCGATCGCCTGCCAGGCCAGGCCGAGTGGCGTGACGTCCTGCTGGTCGATCAGCAGCTTGGTGTCGTCGCGGATCGTCTCGACCATCTCGGGCGACATGATCGCGACCTCGGGCGGCCGGGCGAATGGCAGGTTCTTCCAGAACTTCTCAGCCGCCAGGGCCTCCTGGATCGCCGGCAGGCGCGAGCCGCCCCCGCACAGGTAGATCCGGCCGGGGAGCAGGTCGCCAGCGGCCAGCTCCTCGACGACCAGCTCGACACCGGCCGACCAGACCGTGATGTCGTCGCGGATGATCTGCTCGACCTCGTCCCGGCGGTCGACCTGCAGGCCACGGGCAAAGTCGACCTTGAGCGCCTCGGCCCGGGGGAAGGGCAGGTCGAGCCGGTCGGCGAGGGACTTGGTGAACGCCCTTCCGCCGAGGGCGAACATCCGGGTGCCTTCGATCCCGCCCTGCCGGACGAGGGCCACGTCCGTCGTCCCGCCGCCGATATCGATGAACAGCGCGCCGGCCTGCTGGACCTGCTCGGTGCCCAGGACCCGGGCCACGGCATACGGCTCGGCGACCACCTGGAGGAGCTCAAGGTCGAGCTGCGAGGCGACGGTCTGCAGGGCACCGAGGTGGACCAGCGGGGCGAATGCGTTGAAGATCCCGATCTTCACGTAGCGGCCCTGGAAGCCGACCGGGTTGGTGACCGTGTAGCCGTCGATGCTGGCCGAGGTCACCGCCGCGTGGACCAGGCGGACGTCGACGTGGGGCAGGCCCGTCTCCCATGTGATCGCCCGTTCGGCCTCCCGCAGGGCGGCCTGCTGGACGACGTCGATCAGCTTCTGGAGCTCGGCCTCGGTGATCGGCTGGTCGGGCCGCTTGCGCTCCTGGTTGTGGGTGGTGGTGAAGCCCTTGACCAGCTCGCCGGCAATCCCGATCACGACCTGGGTCGGCCGGAAGCCGGCCATCTCCTCGGCCTCCTGGAGGGCGACCGAGCAGTTGTCGACGACGGCGCCGATGTCGGCGACGGTGCCCGACTGCATGTGCGACAGGCCCTGCCGCTTGCGGCCGACGCCGCGGACGACCCCCACCCCGCTGGGATCGATCTCGAAGACGAGGGCCTTGGCGAATTCGGTGCCGACGTCGAGCGCCGTGCAGGCGGCCGGCGCCGGCTCGTCGGCGCGACCCCAGATCCGGCGCAGGAAGGTCATCCGGCGCCCCCGACCTGGACCGCCTCGCCGACCCCCTCCCGGACGTCCTGGAGGGCGGCGGCCAGGCCGTCCCGTCTGGAACCCTTGCCCTGGGCCATCTCCGGCCGTCCCCCGCCCCGGCCGTCAAGGTGGCGCATCGCCCGCTGGACCAGGCTGCCGGCCGCCAGGCCACGCTCGACGAGGTCGGGCGACAGGGTCACGAAGATCTGGGGCTCATCGGCATCGAGGCCCAGGGCGATCACGCCGCTGGGCAGCAGGCCGCGCACGTCCCGGGCGACACCCTTCATTGCCTCGATCGACTCGAACGGGCCGCCGAATGTGACGACCGACACGCCCGGCCCGATCAGGGCGGCGCTCGCCGCCAGCTCGGCCGGCTTGGGGATCGCCCGGCCGGCGCCGGCCCGCGCCCGCCGCCTGGCCTCCTTGAGCTCGTCCTGGAGCGCGGCCACGCGATCCGGCAGGGCCTCGATCGCCGTGGTCCCGGCGACGCTGCCGGCGCGCTGGAGCAGCTCGAGGCGGTCGGCGACCCAGGCATCGGCGCCATCGCCGGTGAGGGCCTCGATCCGACGCATGCCCGAGCCGATGCTCCTCTCGCCGGTGATCACGAAGCCGCCGATCTGGCCCGAGGCCCGGCAATGGGTCCCGCCGCACAGCTCGTGGCTGTAGCCCTCGACCCGGATCGTGCGCACCGTCTCGCCGTACTTCTCGTCGAAGAACGCATCGGCGCCGGCATCGATCGCCTCGCGCATGCTCATCCGGGCGGCGGTCACCGGCCGGTCCTCGCGGACGATCCTGCGAACCTCGTCCTCGATCCGCCGGCGCTCGTCGTCGGTCAGGGCCCGATCGAGCGGGAAGTCGAAGCGCAGGCCGTCGGGGGTGACCAGCGAGCCGGCTTGCCGGGCGCCTTCGCCGGCGACGTTGCGCAGGGCCCGGTGGAGGAGGTGGGTGCCGGTGTGGTTGCGCATCGTCCGGGCCCGCCGGTCGGCGTCGACCTCGGCCCGGACGGCCTCCCCGATGGCCAGCTTGCCGCGCAGGATCCCGCGCTGGACGATCAGGCCGCCGGCCGGTCGTTGGGTGTCGGTCACCTCGAAGATCGGCTCGCCGCCGGGTTCCCGGCGGAGCAGCCCGTGGTCGCCGACCTGGCCGCCGCCCTCCGCGTAGAACGGGGTCCGGTCGAGGATCACCTCGGCGGTCGCAGACGGCTCGCTGCGCAGCTCGGCGTCGCCGACCGACTCGAGGACGTCGTACTCGATCCCGTCGCGCACGATCGCCACGACCCGCGCCTCGGCCGATGTCGTCTCGTAGCCCAGGAACAGCGTGTCGCCGAGGCGCCGGGCCAGCGACTCGTACAAGACCCCCAGCTCGGCGTTACGAGCCAGCTCGGCCTTCCGGCCGCCGCGGCTCCGCTCGCGCTGCTCGGCCAGGGCCACGTCGAAGCCGGGCCGGTCAACGGCCACGCCATACTCGGCGGCGAGCTCGACGGTCAGGTCGATCGGGAAGCCGTAGGTGTCATGCAGCCGGAAGGCCGTCTGGCCGGCGAGGGCCGGCGCGTCGGCGGGCAGGTCCTCGGGCCGCCGGCCGACGACCCGCTCGGCGCCGGTCAGCGGGATCAGGGCCTCCTCGAGGTGGACCACGCCGGCGTCGAGGGTCCGCGCGAACTGGACCTCCTCGCGCAGGATCGCGGCCAGGATCTCGGGCTGCCGTTCAAGCAGGTACGGATACGCCCCGGCCATCGTCTCGATCACGACTTCGGCGGCCTGGGCCAGGAATGGCTGGGTCCGGCCCAGCAGCCGGCCATGGCGGACCGCCCGGCGGACGATCCGCCGGAGCACATAGCCGCGGCCCTCGTTCGAGGGCAGGACGCCATCGGCGATCAGGAAGGTGATCGCGCGGGAGTGGTCGGCGATCACCTGGTAGCTGAAGCGCTCCGCCTCGAACGCGTCGGGGTCATGGCCGAGCAGCTCCCGCATCCGGGCGTGGATCGGGGTGAAGAGATCGGTGTCGAAGTTGCTGGGGACCTGCTGCAGGACGCTCGCCACCCGCTCCAGGCCCAGGCCGGTGTCGACGCTCTGGAACGGCAGCAGGACCCGGCCGTCGGGCCGCTGGTCAAACTCCATGAAGACCAGGTTCCAAAGCTCGAGCCAGCGCGGGCAGCTCTCCGAATGGTCGGGGATGCACTCGGGGCCCTCGGAGAACTGGGCGCCCCGGTCGAAGTGGATCTCGCTGCACGGCCCGCACGGTCCGGTGTCGGCCATGCGCCAGAAGTTGCTGTCGTCGCCGGCATCGACATCGCCCCAGGTCGCCATCCGCTCGGGGGGCAGGCCGATCTCGTCCCGCCAGACCGCCCGGGCGACCTCGTCGTCCTTGTATGTCGTGGCGGCCAGGCGCTCGGCCGGGATGCCCAGGTCGCGGGTCAGGAAGTCCCAGGCGAAGTGGATCGCATCGCGCTTGAAGTAGTCGCCGAAGCTCCAGTTGCCGAGCATCTCGAAGAAGGTGTGATGGCGGGTGGTCCGGCCGACCTCCTCGAAGTCGTTGTGCTTGCCGGCCACCCGCAGGACGCGCTGGTAGTCCGCCGCCCGGGTGTAGCTGCGGGTCTCGGCGCCGGTGAACAGCTCCTTGAACTGGACCATCCCCGAGTTCGTGAACAGGAGGGTCTGGTCACCGGCCGGGACGAGGCTGGCCGAGGGGACGATCGTGTGGCCGCGCTCGGCGAAGAACTCGACGAACCGGCGCCGGATCTCGGCGGCCGGCAACGATCGAATCCGGGGGTCGGGGCTGGCGTTGTCGGGGCTTGTTTCGGCTGTCACGCTGGGCCCATGGTACCGAACGGGCACGGCCCGGCGGCATCGCTCGCCCGGGGCCGTCGGGCGGGCCGGATCAGGGACGCGGCCGGAGTGGCCCGAAGCGACGCCAGAGGGTCGAGCCGGCGATCACCGCGCCGACGATCAGGCCGATCGTCAGGCCGCGCACGAATCGTGCCGTGTCGGCCGCGTCGTCGCTCGACGTGCGGCCCGGGTGGCCGTCACCGG
>DATGGC010000208.1:0-6584 GCA_035308745.1 Candidatus Limnocylindrales bacterium
CTGCTCGTGTTCGGCGTCCACGACGACGGCCGGGCCAAGGTCCGCCTGGCCGACGGCCAGTTCATCGCCACATTCGGTCGCTTCGGCGCGCGCACGCCGATCTCGAACATCACGTCCTGGGATATCACCGGCCCGTACAACTCGTTGCGCGCGGTCGGCGTGCGCCGCTCGATCCCGAAACCGGACCTGAGCTTCGGGGGCAGCGCCCACGGCGGGCTGCGGGTCCACTTCCGGGAGCGCGTCCGGGCGGCCCGCTTGATGAACACCGAGCTGTACGTGACGGTCGACGATCTCGAGGGACTCGGCGCGGCCCTGACTGCGCTCGGGATTCCCGGCCAGGATCTCCGCCGCCGCTAGGCGGCGTCGCCGGCGCCGGGCGCGACCGGCTCCACCTCGACCCGGATCCGCGGCAGCCAGCGCAGGAACGGCGGCAGGTACCAGTTCCACTCGCCCAGCAGGCGCATCGTGGCGGGCAGGAGCAGGGAGCGAATCACGGTCGCGTCGACGAATACGGCGACCGCCAGGCCCAGGCCCAGCTCACGGATGATGACTAGGCGCAGGGTCATGAACACCGCAAAGACGACGACCATGATCGCCGCCGCGCTGGTCACCGTGCCGGCCGTGACCGACAGGCCGCGGGCGACGGCCAGCCGGGTATCGGCGCCGTGGTCCACGAACTCCTTGATCCGCGACAGGATGAACACTTCGTAGTCCATCGACAGGCCGAAGAGAACCGTGAAGATGAAGATCGGGATCCAGTTCTGGATCGCGTCGGTCGGCCGGACGCCCAGGAGCGAGCCGAACCAGCCGTCCTGGAAGACCAGGACGACAGCACCGTAGGCGGCCCCGGTCGAGAGCAGGTTGAGCAGGATCGCCTTGGTCGGGATCACGATCGAGTGGAAGACGACCATCAGCAGCAGGAACGACAGGGTCAGCACGAAGAGGAAGACGCGGACCATCCCGTCGGTGTAGATCTTGGTGTTGTCGAGCGATTCGGCGGCGTCGCCGGTCACGTAGACCTGGCTGCTGGGCAGGCTGCCGAAGAGGGCGGGCACGACCTGGCCGCGCACGTCGCGGACGATCTGCCAGTTGGCCGGGTTGTTCATCGAGCCCGACATCTCGACCGAGACGGAGGCGGCCGAGCCGTCCGGCGAGGAGCCCAGCTGGGCCGGCCCGCTCAACCCGGCGATCGTCGCCAGCTTCGGGCCCAGGGCCGCGATGGCGGCCTTCGTCGGGCCGTCCTGGGCGTTGGTCACCACCACCTCGAGGGTCAGCAGGGTGCCCTGCGGCCAGTGGGCCTGGAGGGCCTCGACGGCCTGCACGCCATCGACGCTCTCGGGGAACGTGGTCAGGTCGCTCTCGCCGAGCTGCATGTGGAGGACCGGCGAGGCGAGGGCGAGGAGGAGCACCGATGCCCCGATCGCGAAGACCCACGGCCGGCTCATCACCCGCTGGGCCAGGGCGGCCCAGAAGCCGCTGCCCGCGCCCCGCTGGCGGGACATGAAGGGCACGCCCAGGCGGCTCACCCCGTCACCCAGGATGGCCAGGGTGGCCGGCACGAAGGTCAGGCTGCCGGCGATCGCGGCCATGATCACCGCGATCGTGCCCAGGGCCATCGAATGGAAGATCTCATCGGGCAGCAGGAACAGGCCGGCCAGCGAGATCATCACGGCCAGGCCGGAAAAGAAGACCGCCCGCCCGGCCGTGGCGCTGGCGGTCTCGATGGCGGCCAGCTTGGCCCGCCCCGCGCGCCGCTCGGAGCGGAAGCGGGTGACCATGAACAGCGAGTAGTCGACGGCCACGGCCAGGCCGATCAGGACCACGAGCTGGGTGGCGTACGGGCTGACCGGGTTGAAGAGCTCGCTGTAGATCCCGAGCAGGCCGAAGGCGGCCAGCAGGGCCGTGATCGCCAGGAAGAGCGGCACGAAGGCCGCCACCACGGCGCCGAAGGCCAGGACCAGGATCAGGAACGTCGCCGGCAGGCTGATCCGAAGTGAGCCGTCGAGGTCGGCGTTGACAACGGTCCCGATCTGGTCGTTGGTCAGGGTGTTGGAGACGGCGTGGATCGCGAAGGCCGGGAACTCCGCCTGCGCTGCGCTGATCGTCGTCGCAATCGCCTGGGCCCGCGTCTCACGCTGGGCGCTGGTGCCCAGGATCCGGGCGTTGACGATCACCCCGGCGCCGTCCGGGGCGAGGAGGCCCGCGGCCGGCGGAGCGGAATACGGGTCGATCACGTTGGTCAGGGCCGGCCCGGCCGCGCCATCGACGGAGGCACTGGTCGCGTCCAGGCGCTGGACGATCGTGGCCACCGTGGCCTTGAAGGCCGGCTCGCTGGACTTGGCTGTCGGGCTGGTGATGACGACCGTCAGCGTCTCACCCGACGGGGCGCCCGTTGCTCCAGCCCCCGAGTTCATGGCCTGCAGGCCGCGCGCCGCCTCGGTGTTCGAGCCGGCCAGGCCACCTGTCGCCGCGACCGCCCGAATGCCGCCCATGCCCAGGCTGATCACGAAGATCCCGATCGTCAGGACGAACCACAGCCCGAAGACCGGCCAGCGGTGACGGGCGCTCCAGAGGGCCACGCGGACGGTCCAGGGCTGGCCTTGCCGGGGCGGGGTTTGGGACATGGATCGGATCCACCTGGCTGCGTGACGATGGGTCGGAGATGAGAGTGTCGCCGACGGCCCGATTCAGTGCTCCGGCCGGTCCTCGCGAACGGGGCCGGGGCCCGCTGCTATCGTCGGGTCGTGCCAGCGACGGACCTGGAACGTTCCTATCGGGCGCTCTTCCGCGTCCCGTCGATTGCCCGCGTCCTGGTTGGCATGGAGATCGCCCGGGTCGCCCAGTCGATGGTCAACGTGGCGATGGTCCTGTTCACCCTCACGGTCTACGGTTCGGCGCCCCTCGCCGGTTTGGTCGGGGTGGCCCTGGCGCTGCCCGGGATCCTCTTCTCACCAATCGCCGGAGCCCTGCTCGACCGCCACGGGCGGATGCGCCTGGTGCTCCTCGACTTCCTGCTGGCCGCCTCGGCGCTGGGCTTGATCGCGTTCCTCGCGGCGACCGGCCGGCTGCCGGCGTGGCTGCTCCTGACGATCGCCGCGATCTCGTCGCTGACCTCGCCGCTGAGCACCGCCGGCCTGCGCAGCCTGTTTCCGATCCTCGTGCCCAAGCCCTTGTGGGAGCGGGCGAATGCGGCCGACTCGGTCGGCTACGTGCTGGCCACGGTCCTTGGCCCGCCCCTGGCCGGGGTGATCGTGCAGGTCTTCGGGCCGGCGGCTGCCCTGGGCTCGATCGGGGTGATCTTCGTCCTGGCCGCCGTGGTGATGGTTGGACTGCCCGAACCGCCGCTGGCCCGGCAGCCGGGCGGCAGCCTCCTCGACGCGGCCTGGGCCGGGCTGGCCTACACCGTCCGCAATCGGACCCTGCGTGGCCTGGGCCTGTCCTTCAGCGTCCTCAACGTGGTCTGGGGGGTGAACGCGATCGTCATCCCCCTGCTGGTCCTCCAACGGCTCCACGGTGGGCCGGCCCTGGTCGGGCTGCTGTTCGCGGCCCAGGGCATCGGCGGCGTGATCTCATCGACGCTGGCCGGCCGAATCGACACCCGCGGCCGGGAGCACGCGATGATCGTCTACCCGATGCTCGGCTCGGCCGTGCTGCTCCTCCTGCTGCTGCCCGACGCCGGGCTGCTGCCAATCCTGACCGCGCTGATCCTGTTCGGGATCCTGAACGGTCCGATGGACGTGGCGATGTTCACGACCCGCCAGCGGCGGACCGAGCCGGCCTGGATGGGCCGCGCCTTCGCCGTCTCGATGTCGTTCAACTTCCTGGGCTTTCCGGTCGGGACCGGGCTGGGCGGGATCGTCGCCAGCCAGTCGCTCGAGGGCGCGATCGCGATCGAGATCGGGGCCTGCGTGATCGCCGCGATCGCCGCCCAGCTCCTGATCCCGTTCGACTAGCGCCGCCGAGCCCGGACGCGAATCGGCCGCCGGGGCGATACTCCGCCGGATGTTCGCCACGCTTGCGCTGGTGGTGGCCGCCAGCCTCGTCGGTCCGCTCCTGGCCGCCGGTCGGCGGCCGATCGTGCCGGTCGTGGTCGGCGAGATCGGCGCGGGCCTGATCCTGGGCAAGAGCGGCTTCGGCTGGATCGACCCGACCGTCGTTCCGCTGCCGTCCCTGTCGTCGATTGGATTCATCCTGCTGATGTTTGCCGCCGGCGCCCGGATCCAGTTCGATTCACCCGCCTTTGCCGCCGGCGCGCGACGTGCGGTCGTGGCCCTGGCGCTGGTGGCCGGCGCGTCGATCCCGGCGGCCCTGCTCCTGGCCCGGGTCAGCGGCGAAGGCTCGCCCGGTTGGATCGCCGTGCTGCTCGCCGGCAGCTCCGCCGCGATCGTGCTGCCGGTCCTCGCCGAACAGGGCATCGACCCGGCGCTGACCGCCGCCCTGGTCGCCTGGGTCGCGATCGCCGATACCGCGACCGTGGTCCTGTTGCCCCTCGCCATCGGACAGACCGGCTCGCCCCTGACGGCGCTCGTCTCGGACGCCGCGATCGTGGCGGCCGCGGCCGTCATCCTGGTGGCCGGCATTCGGTTGCGGACCTGGGGACCGATGCACGTCCTGTGGGACCGCTCGCGAAAGCGGGGCTGGGCGCTCCAGATGCGGGCCGCCCTGGTCCTCGTGTTCATCTTCGGGGCGGTCGCCGAGACGTGGGGTGGCAGCCAGCTCGTGGCCGGCTTCGTCGCCGGCCTGGTCCTCGGCCGGCTGCGCGAGCCGAGCCGGCTGGCCACCCAGCTGGGTGGCGTCGCGGACGGCTTCTTCGTGCCCGTCTTCTTCGTGCTCCTCGGGGCGCGCCTCGACCTGCATGCCCTGCTGGGAGATCCCGCCGCGCTCGTCTTCCTGGCCCTCGACGCGGCCCTGGTGGTCGCGGTCCACCTGTTCGGCTCGCTGGCCATGCCCCGCGGGCGCGTGTCGGCCGGCCTGGCCGCCTCGGTCCAGCTCGGGCTGCCCTCGGCGGCGGCGACCCTCGGGTTGCAGAGCGGGGTGATCTCGCCGGCGCTGGCCGCGGCCCTCGTCGGCGCGGCCCTGCTGACCCTGATCCCTGGTTCGATCGGCTCGTTCCGACTGGCGGGCGACCTTGCCGATCGGCGGCCCGACGCGGTGGCCACGCCGCGAGGCGCGTCGTGAAGCGGGCTCGATCGGGACCGCTCCGACCGGCCGGAACCCCGCGCCGCTTCGCTGCCATCGACCTCGGCTCGGACACGATCCACCTGCTCATCGCCGACCAGTCCGGCAGCCCCGACGGCGGCCCGTTGAAGGTCGAGCACTCGGAGTCCGTCCTCGTGGAGCTCGGCCGGGTCGTCGACCGGCGCGGCCGGATCACGCGGACGGCGGAACGCGAGGTGGCTCGGGTGCTGCAACGGATGGTCCGCCGGGCGATCAAGGCGGATGCGGTCGTGCTGATCGGGGCGACGGAGGCCTGCCGGCAGGCGGCCAACGGAGCCGAGGTCCTGGCCCGGCTGGCGGCCGGCGTGAACCAGCCAGTCCATCTGCTGAGCGCCGCTCGCGAAGCCGAGCTCGGGATCGCAGGCGTCCGCCCAGAGCTGCCGGGTCGCGGAGCCCTGGTCGTGATCGATTCGGGCGGAGCCTCGACGGAGGTGACCCTGACCCAGGGTCGAGCGATCCAGGCCGCGACGTCGCTGCCGGTCGGCGCGGCCCTGCTCGCGGGCGGGCTCGATGGCGATCCGCCGCCGCCGATCGACTGGGCGTTGAGCTCGATCCGGATCGGGTCCACGCTCTCGCAGCTGCCCGCCGGCCGTCCCCGGCACGCCTTCGCGACCGGTGGCACCGCCCACGGCCTGCTGGCGATGGACCTCTATCGGGAGCGCCACTCGTCGGATTCGAAGGTCGAGGTGACCCTGGCCCAGCTCGAGAAGACCGCGGCGGCCCTGCTCGCCCGGCCGGCGGCCCGGATCGGCGCCGATTCGGGGATCGAACCGGGGCGGGTCGCCCTGCTGGCACCGGGCGTCCTGATCCTGGCTGCGATCCTGCGCCACTATCGGCTGGTCGCGTTCCATGTCCTGGCCGCCGGCGTCCGGGAAGGCATGATCCGGGCCGCCGCGGCTGATCCCGAGGGCTGGTGGCGCAGCGCGGCGGGCGAACCGTCCTGATCGGCCGGCCGGTCGGCTGGTCTGGCCCGGGGCGCTCTGGGCCGGGGTCGCCGGTGGTACCCTTGGGGCAGTCCTTGGAGCCGGTCCCGTGAGGCCGGTGTACCGGTCCCGTGAGGCCGGAAGGGAGGCTCGATCGACCATGTCCGCGCAGGTCCGCGCGCCAGGCGACCCTGGCCCGGACGGGCCGTCGTTGGCCGGATCAGCCGCCTCCCGGCTCGTTCCGACGGCCCCGCCGGTGCGTTCGCTGCTGCCGCTGCCCTTGTCGAGCTCGATCGTCGATCCCCGGGTAGGTGACTTCGGGCCCGCCCTGCTGGCCCTGGCCGACGGCACGACGTTCCCGGGCATCGCCTTTGGCGCCTCGCTGGCAGCCGGTGGCGACCTGGTCGTCAATACCAGCCAGACCGGCTACCAGGAGGTCTGCAC
>DATGGC010000209.1:0-2588 GCA_035308745.1 Candidatus Limnocylindrales bacterium
CTCAACCGGACCACCGCCCGCTTCAGCGCCAAGCTGATGCATGACGGCAAGCGGATCCTGGCCGACCGGATCATCCGCCAGGCCCTCGCCCGGGCCGAGGCCCAGGCCCACCGGCCGGGGATCGAGGTCCTCGAGGCGGCCCTCCGCAACGCGACCCCGATCATCGAGGTCAAGCCCCGCCGGGTCGGCGGCGCCACCTACCAGGTCCCGGTCGAGATCCGCGGCGACCGCCGCCTGTCGCTTGGCGTGCGCTGGCTGGTCCAGGCGGCCCGCAAGCGGACCGGCAAGAGCATGGGCGAGAAGCTCGCCGCCGAATTCGTCGATGCCATGAACGGCCTCGGCGCCGCCGTCAAGCGGCGCGAGGACACCCACAAGATGGCTGAGGCCAATAAGGCCTTCACCCACTTCAAGTGGTAGTCAGTACCAGCACCCGGGAGAACAAGACCACCGTGCCACGCCTCGTTCCGCTCGCGAAGACGCGGAACATCGGAATCATCGCCCATATCGACGCCGGCAAGACGACGGTCACCGAGCGGATCCTTTTCTATACGAAGAAGATCTACAAGCTCGGCGAGGTCCATGAGGGCGCGGCCACGATGGACTGGATGCCCCAGGAGCAGGAGCGGGGGATCACGATCACCGCGGCGGCGACGACCGCGTTCTGGGGCGACCATCGCATCAACATCATCGATACGCCCGGGCACGTGGACTTTACCGTCGAAGTCGAGCGGAGCCTGCGCGTCCTCGACGGGGCCGTCGTCGTGTTCGACGGCGTGGCCGGCGTCGAGCCCCAGTCCGAGACAGTCTGGCGCCAGGCGGACCGCTACGGCGTGCCCCGCTTCTGCTTCATCAACAAGCTCGACCGGACCGGCGCCGACTTCTGGTTCGGGGTCCAATCGATCCGCGATCGGTTGGGCGCCAACGCGGTGCCGATCCAGATCCCGATCGGCCGCGAGGATGGCTTCCTGGGCATGATCGACCTGGTCGAGATGAAGGCCGTCTACTACCGCGACGAGCTGGGCAACCAGATCGACGTCGAGGAGATCCCGGCCGAGCTGCGGGCCGAGGCCGACAAGCACCACCACATCATGATCGAGGCCGTCGCCGACATGGACGACGACCTGACCCAGAAATACCTCGAAGGTGTCGACTTCACCGTCGAGGAGATCAAGCGCGGCCTGCGCCTGGGCACCCTCAGCACCCGGCTGATCCCGGTCCTGGGCGGCTCGGCCCTGCGCAACAAGGGCGTCCAGCGGATGCTCGACGCCGTCATCGACTACCTGCCGTCGCCGCTCGACGTGCCGCCGATGATCGCCCTCGACCCCAAGACGGGCGCCGAGCTGATCCGCCGGCCGGACGACAGCGAGCCGTTCAGCGCCCTGGCCTTCAAGATCGCCGCCGACCCGTTCGTGGGCAAGCTGGCCTTCTTCCGGGTCTACTCGGGCACCCTCAAGGCCGGCTCGTACGTGACCACGATCAATGCCAAGAAGGGCGTCCGCCGCGAGCGGATCGGCCGCCTGCTCCAGATGCATGCCAACCACCGCGAGGAGATCGAGGAGGTCTACGCCGGCGACATCGCCGCCGCGGTCGGCCTCAAGGACACCTTCACCGGCGACACCCTGGCCGATCCCGACCACCAGGTGATCCTCGAGTCGATGTCCTTCCCCGAGCCGGTCATCGAGGTCAAGATCGAGCCCAAGACCAAGGCCGACCAGGACAAGCTGACGATCGCCCTGCAGCGCCTCGCCGAGGAAGACCCCACCTTCCGGGTCAAGACCGATCCCGAGACGGCCGAGACCCTGATCGCCGGGATGGGCGAGCTCCACCTCGACGTGCTCGTCGACCGGATGGTCCGCGAGTTCCACGTCGCGGCCAACATCGGCAAGCCCCAGGTCTCCTATCGCGAGACGATCCGCAAGGCCGCCGAGGGCAACGGCCGCTTCGTTCGCCAGACCGGCGGCAAGGGCCAGTACGGCCACGCGGTGATCAAGCTCGAGCCCCAGGAGAAGGGCGCCGGCTACGAGTTCGTCGACAAGATCGTCGGCGGCACGATCCCGCGCGAGTACATCAAATCGGTCGACGCCGGCATCCGCGAGGCGCTCGATACGGGCATCTATGCCGGCTACCCGGTCGTCGACGTCAAGGCGACCCTGTTCGACGGCTCGTACCACGAGGTCGACTCGTCGGAGATGGCCTTCAAGATTGCCGGCTCGATGGCCGTCAAGGACGCCTTCCACAAGGCCAGCCCGGCGATCCTCGAGCCGATCATGCGGGTCGAGGCCCGGACCTCGGCCGAGTTCATGGGCGACGTGATCGGCGACCTGAACAGCCGCCGGGGCCAGGTCGAGGCGGTCGACTCGCAGGGCGGCACGGAAGTCATCCGGGCCTTCGTGCCCCTGTCCTCGATGTTCGGCTACGTGACCGACCTGCGGTCGATGACCCAGGGCCGGGCCTCGAGCTCGATGGAATTCAGTCACTACGCAGAGGTCCCCGCGAGTCTCGCGGCGGAGCTCGTCGCAAAGTCGAAGAACTAGCTGCGGTCGGGAAGAGGAGCGAGGCGATGGCGAAGAAGAAGTTCGAGCGGACCA
>DATGGC010000210.1:0-16051 GCA_035308745.1 Candidatus Limnocylindrales bacterium
ACGACCAGGGCGGCCACCTTGGTGCCACCCACGTCCACCCCGACCACCAGCGGTCCCTTCATGCCGGGATCGCCTCGGACCCGAGTCCCTCGGCGTCGCCCTTGTCGCCGTCCGGTGGCTGGCCGGCCAGGCTGAGGCCTAGCTCGCGGGTCATCAGCAGGGCCGATGCCCCGAGGACCACGCCGTCGGCGTGAAGCCGGCCGATCTCGACGGTTGTCTGGTCTGCCAGCAGCCCCAGGGCGCTGGTGCGCATCGTCTCGCGGACCGCCCCCAGCCACGGCTCGCCTAGCTCGACGGCGCTCCCCACCAGGACGACTCGTTCAACGTTCAGGGCCCCGACCAGCCAGGCGATCGCGACGCCGAGCTCGCGGCCGGCGGCCAGGACCACCTCGCGCACGACCGGGTCGCCGGCCTCGAGCGCCTTGACCGCGTCGGACAGCCGGCTGATCCCGTGGCCCGCGAGCTGACCGAGGATGGCCCGGGTGCTGGCGACGGTCTCGAGGCAGCCCAGCCGGCCGCAACGGCAGGCGTCGCCACCCGGCCGGACGGTCGTGTGGCCAATCTCGCCGGCCCCGAAGCCGTCGCCCTGGAAGAGCCGGCCGTCGAGGACCAGCCCGGCGCCGATCCCTTCGCCGACTTTGACCACGACCAGGTTCGACGTGCGCGGACCGCCGAAGACATGCTCGGCCAGGGCCGTTGCCTGGCTGTCGTTGGCCACGTACACCGGCAGTCCGGTCCGGGCCCGCAGGAGCGCGCCCAGGGTCACGCCGTGCCAGTCCAGGTTGACCGCCTCGAGGACGGTGCCCACGGTCGTGTCGATCAGCCCGGCCGTCCCGATCCCGATCCCCAGGATCGGTCGGTCGGTCCGGGCCAGCAGGCGATCCACGAGCCCGAAGACCCGCTCGAGCGCCTCGTCGCCGTCGCGGTCGTCGACGGCCACGTCGATCGCCGAGACGATCTCCCCGCGCAGGTCGACGATCGCGCCGCGGAAGACCTTCTCGCCCAGGTCCAGCCCGACCAGGTGGCGGGCGTCGTCGGTGACCTCCAGCAGGATCGGCGCCTTGCCGCCGGTCGACGGTCCGCGCCCGATCTCGCGGGCGAGGCCGTCGCGCATCAGGTCCGAGACGACGTCCGAGACGGTCGTCCGGGTGAGGCCGGTCAGGCGGGCGACCTCTGCCCGGCTGACCGGGCCGCGGTCGTAGATCGTGCCCATGACCAGCCGCGAGTTGTGGGCTCGGGTCTCCTGGTGGGTCGCCTTGCCGGACCGCTCGATCACTCGAACCTCGCTCGTCACCGGGCTGCTCGTCTTTGTCAAGACACTGGACAAACGGATCGTACGACCTTTGTCAAGTCCCCTTACATAGCGCTGGAGCGAAGGTGCACAATCGGGCCATGGCGGCAACGCAGGATCCCGGGCGACGCATCGGCGGCGGCCTTGTCGTGGGCAGCCGCATCGTCCGCGGCTGGCTGACCGTGCGTGGCGGCCGGATCGCGGCACTCGAGCCCGGGACGATGGGCGAGCGTGGCGGCGGGGAGCGGATCGACGAGCCGGCCGTCGTCGCCCCGGGGCTGATCGACGTCCACGTCCATGGCAGCGGGGGAGCGAGCGCGCTCGACGGCCGGCTCGCGCTCGAGGAGCTGGCCGCGATCCTCGCTCGGCGGGGCGTCACGTCGTTCCTGCCCACGGCCGTCGCGGCGCCGGTCCCCCAGCTGATCGAGTTCCTGGCCGATGTCGCCGCCGTCCGGGCCGGCCAGGTCGAATCCCGACCGGGGGTCGGCTCGGCGCGGCTCCTGGGCGCCAACCTGGAGGGCCCGGCGATCGACCCCGATCACCGTGGCGCCCACGATCCCGCGGCGATCATCGAGCCGGCCGAGCTCCTCGCCGCCTGGCGGGTGGCTCCCGCGGCCTGGGCGGAGGCCCGGCTCATGACCCTGGCGCCCGAACGGCCGGGCGGGCTGGACCTCGTCCGCCACCTGGCGGCGAGCGGCGTCGTCCCGAGCATCGGCCATAGCGGGGCCACCTTCCAGGAGGCCCGCGCGGCATTCGCCGCGGGTGCCCGGTCGACGACCCACCTGTTCAACGCGATGACCGGTCTCCAAGGGCGTCAGCCGGGCGTCGTGGGGGCCGCGCTCCTCGATCCGGGCGCGACCGCCGAGCTGATCGCCGACGGGCTGCACGTGGATCCGGCCCTGTTTCCGTTCCTGTGGCGGACCCTCGGCCCGCGCCTCCTCCTGGTGTCGGACGCGATTTCGGCGGCCGGCCTGGGCGACGGGCCGTATCGCCTGGGCGGCCTCGACGTCACCGTGCGCGCCGGCCAGGCCAGAATCGCGGCGGGACCCAAGGCCGGGTCGCTGGCCGGGAGCACGATCAGCGTGGCCGACGCGGTGGCCAACCTGGTCGCCGCCGGGCTCGACCTGCCCCAGGCCGTGGGTGCCGCGACGCGCACCCCGGCCCGCCTCCTGGGACGCCGGGACATCGGCCGAATCGGGGCCGGCGCCCGGGCCGATCTCGTCGTCCTTGCTCCGGACGGCACCGTCCAGCGGACGATGATCGCGGGACGCTGGCTCGACGAGCCCGCCCGCTGAGCCACCAGGCCCGGGCGGTCAGCCCCGGCGAGCCGAGAACGCTGCCGCCGCGGTCAGCCCGAAATACGGGATCGCGCCGCTGGCGGACAGGGTGAACGAGCCGCCGAGGTAGGGCACGTCGATCGGCCCGAGCAGGCCGGCCCAGGCGGCGACGTAGGCGGCGTGGGCGAACGTCGACGTCGAGACCCCGGTCGTGCAGTGGAGCTTGATCGAATCCTGTGGTGGGTGAGCGACCGCGATCTGGATCTGGTAGACGGGCGCCCCTGGATCACCACCGATCGTGCCGGTCGTCGCGATCGGGTACGACGCCGTGAAGGTTCCGTGGCAGCCCAGGCCCGTCCCGACCCGCTCGACCTCGGTCAGCGTGATCCGGCCATGCAGCCCGACCTTGCTCCCGGCCTCGGGCTGGAGGATGAGGTCGGTGCTCTTGAAGGTGTAGTCGTCGGTGCTTCCGGCATACGGTCCGTTGCCGGTCTTGCGATAGGTCCCGGTCACGCTGAGCACCAGCCGGGGCAGGGCGCTCGAGGGCACGAGTGGCGGGGCCGCCGACGCGCCGCTCGTGGCCGTCGCGCCACCGGACGCCGCGCCGCCGGACGAGCCGGCCGTTGGTCCGGACGGCGCCCCGGGAGCGGCCGAACCGACCGGCGGAGCGGAACCGGCTGGAACTGCGGAACGGCTGGGCACGTTGGAGACCGCTGGGGGCGCCAGTGCCGGCCCTGCGCAACCGGCCAGGACGGCCACGGCCGCCAGGCACGCCAGCGCTCCGAGTCCTCGCACGGACCACCTCCCCTCGGGTCGAAGTCCCGCGATGATACGGCCGAAACCGGGTCGCCTTCAGGCCGTGCTGGAGCGCTCGAGGACGGCCAGGAGCGCGGCTCCATCGATCCGGCCGAGGCCGGTGCAGGCGTCCCAGCCGACGCCCGTCCGGTAGGCACCGTTGTCGCCTTCGGTGATATCCCGGATGGCCGTTCGCCCGGCGCCATAGAGGGTCGGATTCAGGAAGCCGACCGGTCGTCCCAGCTTCTGGTTGAGCAGGGCGACGAGCCCGGCGTAGAGGGGCGCCACGGCGCTCGTCCCCCCGATCACCATGTCCCGGCCATCAACCCGGACGGCGTAGCCACTGGCCGGGCTCGCGTCGCCGGCCACGTCGGGCAGGCCCCGGCCGCGCCGGCCGCCCGGGTTGGCCGACGGCGGCACCCCGGCCGTTGCCTGGTAGGGCGGGGGATCGAAGACGTCGCTGACCCCGCCGCCCGAGGCCCCGCCCTGGGCACCGTCGTTCCACGTCCGCTCGGCCGTGATCGCCACGCCCGAGGCAGTGATCCGGGTCCCACCACAGGCCAGCACGTGGGGACTCGAGGCCGGGAAGTCGGCATGGGCCCGCCCGTCGCCGACCCGATCGTCGGAGCCGTTGTCACCCGAGGCGCAGGTCACCGTGACCCCGACCAGGGCGGCCTCGGCGAAGGCCTGGTCCATGGCCGCCATCGCCTGCCCGGTCCAGGCGGACTCCGGGCCGCCCCAGCTGATCGAGATGATCGACGGCCGGTTGACGCTGTCGTGGACGGCCCGGCTGATCGCGTCCAGGAAGCCGCGGTCGGTGTTCGGCGCGAAGTAGACGACGATCCGGGCCCCGGGCGCCACGGCACCGGCGACCTCGATGTCGAGCATCACCTCGCCGTCGGCGCTGTCGGCCGTGGTCGGCTCGTTCCGGCCGCCGTCGACCGACACGATCGTGACCGTCGGGACGGGACTGCCCAGGCCGTCGAAATAGGCGCTGATGTCCGCCGCCCGGAGCCCGCCGCCGAGCTCGATCAAGGCGATCGTCTCGCCGCTGCCGTCGGCGTCCGCCACGAAGTCGTACAGGTGGGCGACCTGGGCCGGCGTGAAGCTACGCTCCACCTCGGTGGCCGGCCGGAAGGCACCCTGCGTGTCGGCCGGCTCGGGCTCGAACAACCGGAAGTGGGGCTGGGCCTGGGGTCGGTCGTCGAGCCCGAAGACGCCGGTGATGATCGGCGCCAGCTGCCCGGGAACGGTGATCTCGCCGGTCCGGCCGCGGAAGGTCTGGTCGCCCAGCTCGTAGCGCCGGAGCGTCACCCCGAATGCGGCCGACAGCCGGGCGGCCGTTCCGGCGACCACCACCCGCCGCTCGGCCGGATCCGACTCGAGGACCGCCAGGCCGTGCTCACGAGCAAAGTCCTCGACCATGCCGACCTCGCGCGAATCGGCCCCACCGGCCGTGCGCAGCTGGGCCCGGGTCAGGTAGCTGGCCCGGACGCCAGGCTCGCTCGCGGCCGATCGCAGGAGCGCCCTGATGCCGGCCTCGGCCAGCCCGCCGGCCGGGTCCGGCCGGACCCGGATCGTGACCTCGATCCGTGCATCCGGCGCGACCGGCCCGATCTCGCGGGCGGAGTCGACCGGCGCGCGGGTGCTGCCCTCGATCGCCGTCCGAGGCTCGTTCGCGGGCACCGCGCTCCTTCCCTGGCGAGGTCACCGGCCGCCGGGACGGCCCCGTCCCGGGCCTGGGGCGGGCGGTCCGCTGCCTCTCGGCGAGCCTAGGCCCGGTCCGGCGGCGGGTCTATGGGCAGGATGACGTAGGCCGTCCGGCCTGCCGAGGCTAGGCGCCTGGGGCGGCCGAAGCCGGGGCGCTCTTCGGCTTGCCGTTGCCGCCCGGCACGTGCTGGCCGCCCGGCCGCGGGAACCGGAGCTGGAAGCCGCTCACGCTCAGGGCGTCGAACGATCCGTCGCCGGCCTGGGTGCCCTCGGCCGTGATCGTCATGCCGGCCTTGAGGGCGGCAATCGTGGGCTTGCTGACCCCGAAGATCTGGAAGGTCGTCGTGCTGCTGACGTGGATCGTGGTGGTCGTCCCGCCGAACTGCTTGATCGTGATCGTATCGGCCGTCGTCGCAGTCACCTGGCCGAAGACACGGGGCAGCACGACGCTGATGGCCTCGATCGTGTAGCTCCCGTCGCTCGCCTTGGACTCGCGGAAGGCAATCGTGTCGCCGGCCTTCAGGCCCGACACATCGATCGTCTGGCCCGCCCGGGTGATCTTGGTTGCGCTGGTGACCGTGATCGTCCGGGTCCAGCCGTCGGCGGTCTTGAGCGACAGGGTCGAACCGTCAATCGAGGCGATGGTCACGCCGCCGGCGACCCCCGCACCGCCAAACCCGCCGGCAATGCCCCCGAATGCGGACGGTCCACCGGCTGCGCCCGGCCCGAAGCCCCGCCCGAAGAAGCCGAATCCAAGCGGACCGCCATGCTTGGGCGCCGGCGAGCCGGATGGTGTCGACGGGCCCGAACCGCCGCTCGAGCCATTCGGACCAGCCGGGCTGGGCGAAGCGGCCAGGGTGATCGCGGCCGACAGGGCCAGCACGATCAGCACGCCGGCGACGATCGCCACCCGGATCGGATTGGCGCCCGGCAGCCGGGACGAGAAGGCGGGCCCGGTCGATTGGGTCATGGATCTGGTCTCCACGGTGCACGGGGCGGGAGGTACCGAGACTCGGCGACCTTCACTGTGCCGCCTGCTGCCTGACACTGTCCTGAGAACGACCGAATCGGTGGTGCATCCGGTCACCAATGCCAGGTGGTCGTCGCGGCCAGGGTGCCCCCGGCCGGCAGGACGGCCTGGCCCGTCCCGGTCGTGCCGGCGGCCGACAGCCGGAGCGCGTCCGGCCAGGCCGTCGCCGGTTCGACACAGACCGATCCCGGCGGCGAGAAGACAACCACGCTCACGACCGGCGCCTCGAACTCGATCCGCAGCTCGAGGTCCGGCCAGCGCACGATCGCCGGGCCGCGCACGTCGACGTACACGTCGTCCAGGCGGCGATCGCCGAGGAGCGGACCGTGGCGCAGGTCGTACGGTCCGGCGACCGGCACCCGCCGGCCGGAGGGGATGCGTTCCCCGTCGAGCTCGAGGCGCTCATCGGCAGCCACCGTCACCGCGACGTCCTCCCCCGGCTCGCGCCGAAACCAGGGATGCCAGCCGAGCGCCGCGGGACCCGCGATCGAGGCGCCGATCCACGCTTCGAGCCGCAGCGCACCCGGCTCCAGGGTCAGCCGCTGGTGCACCGTCCCGCCGAACTGCCAGCGCCCGGGATCGATCGCGAGGTGCAGCTCGACCGCGGTCTCGCTCGTCCGGTCGACGTGCCAGGGGACGTCGAAGCCGACGCCATGCAGGGCGTGGCTGCCTTCGTTCCGATCCAGGTCGAAGGCCCGTCCCTGCCAGCCGATCCGGCCGTCGCGGACCCGGCCCACCCAGGGCGCCATCAGGAAGCTGCCCCAGCTGATGGCGGGCAGGGCCGAGCCGGCCTGGGGCCGGTCGATCAGGCGTTCCCGGCCACCGGCGATCAGCGAGCTCAGCCGGCCACCGGCCAGCGGGTCGACCTCGGCCCGATCGGGGCCGGCCTGGAGGCGGATGGTCATCGGTCGTCAGCCATCGATGAAGCCCGCGCCGGCGACCGGCGTCACCGGGAAGACCCGGGGGCTGAAGCCGGTCCGCCCGGCGTAGACGCCCTCGACCGCCGCCCGCAGGGCGGGCAGGGCATCGGGCTCGACCAGGTTGACCGTGCAACCGCCGAAGCCGGCCCCGGTCATCCGGGCGGCGACGACGCCGGGCGTGGCGACGGCGATCTCGACCAGGGCGTCGAGCGCCGGCGAGCTGACCTCGAACAGGTCGCGCAGCGAGGCGTGGCTCGCGGCGAACAGCGCGCCGACCGCGGCCAGGTCGCCGGCCGCCAGGGCGGCCATCGTGTCGATCACCCGCTGATTCTCGTGGACCACGTGGGTCGCCCGCTTGAGGACGAGCGCGTCGAGCCAGCCGGCGCGGGTCGCCACGTCGAGGAAGCCGATCGAGACGTCGCGCAGGGATCGGACACGGGGGTCGTGCCGGGCGAGCTCGGCGACCGCCGCCTCGCACTGCGCCCGCCGGACGTTGTAGGCCGAGCTGGCCAGCGCGCGCGCCTGGCCGCTGTCGCAGACCACCAGGGCGACCCGGTCGAGCGGCAGCCCGACGGGCTGCCAGTCCAGCGAGCGGCAGTCGAGCAGGAGCGCCGCGCCGGCCCGGCCGCACGCTACCGCGAACTGGTCCATCAGCCCGGACTGGACGCCGACGAACTGGTTCTCGGCGACCTGGGCGAGCCGGGCCAGGCTCATCGGATCGAGCTCGGGACCCGGGCTGGCGAGCAGCGCGCGGGCGATCGCCAGCTCGATCGCGGCCGACGACGACAGGCCGGCGCCCGTGGGCAGGTTGGAGCCGATCACCGCGCGGACACCTCGAAGGCGGTGCCCGGCCCGGGTCAGCGCCCAGGCCACGCCGACGGCGTAGTCGAGCCAGCTGCCCTGGCGGGCCGGCAGCCGGTCGAGGTCGAACTCGCCGCGCTCACCCGAATCCGAGCGGTGGAGGACGACCCGCCGGTCGTCGCTGGCCACGAACGCGATCCGGATCTCGCGATCGATCGCCGCCGGCAGGACGTAGCCCAGGTTGAAGTCGGTGTACTCGCCGATCAGGTTGACCCGGCCCGGCGCCCGGACGACGGCGATCGCTTCAGGCCCGGCGGCCGCTTCGGGTGCCAGTGCCCGCAGGCGCTCGCCCAGCACGACCGGGTCGATGGCCGGGTCGATCGCCTCAGTCAGCGCCGGGAACCGCGCTGCTCAGGTAGTGGACCGCCGAGACGGTCCGCAGCCGTTCGGCCGCTTCCTCGGCGCTCAGGTCGCGCTGGGTCTCGGCGAACATCTCGTAGCCGGCGATGAACTTGCGGACTGCGGCCCGCTGGAGCGGTGGATAGAGGTGGCCATGGAGCTGCCAGTGCTCGTTGGGCTCGCCGTCGAACGGCGCCTGGTGCCAGCCCATCGAGTACGGAAAGGGCAGCCGGAACAGGTTGTCGTAGCGGCCCAGCAGCTCGATCAGCACCCCGGCCAGCGAATCGCGGGCGCCGTTGGCCAGGTCCGGCAGCCGCTCGACGGGGTGCTTTGGGATGACCAGCGTCTCGAACGGCCAGACGGCCCAGAACGGGACGACGACGAGCCAGTCATCGTCCTCGACGACGACCCGCGGGCCGTGCTCCTCCTGGGCGGCGTAGTCGAGCAGCAGCCGCCGGCCA
This sequence comes from Candidatus Limnocylindrales bacterium, assembly GCA_035308745.1. GTDB lineage: Bacteria > Chloroflexota > Limnocylindria > Limnocylindrales > CSP1-4 > Palsa-1033. The sequence goes on from DATGGC010000210.1 coordinate 8,685, forward strand.
TGATTCTCGTAGTACGCCCGTTGGCTGGCGTCCTCCCGGCGGGCCTGGTGGGGGAGGGCGGTGCCGGCCCAGATCTGGCCGTGGGGATGGGGGTTCGAGGCACCCATCGTCTCGCCCCGGTTCTCGAAGACCTGGACCCACTGGTAGGTCGCCCCCAGCTCGGCGGTCTGCTCCGCCCACACGTCGATCACCGCCCGGACGTCGGGCCGGGACATGAGGGCCAGGGTTACGTCGTGGCGGGGCGAGAAGCACAGCACCCGGCAGGTGCCCGGCTCGCCCTCGGCCTGCAGCAGGCCATCGTCGATCCGCCCGGCGCCGACCTCCGGGCGGAGCGCCGCGTAGTCGTTGGTGAACACGAAGGTGTGCTCGTAGCCCGGGTTGATCAGGCCGTTGGCCCGGGTGTTGGTCGGGCACAGGTAGCAGGTCGGGTCGTAGGCGACGTCCGGCGGCCGACTGGACGGGTCCTGGCGGCCGAGCCACGGCCGACGGGTCCGTTCGGTCGAGACCAGGACCCATTCGTCGACCAGGGGGTTGTAGCGGCGATGGGGATTGGCCAGGACGCTGGCTTCGCCATCGTCGTCGGCAGGCTTGCTGGCGGGTCGCGGCGCGCGCTCAGTCTGCACGCGACGGACCGACGCTGGGAGTCAGCGAATCGTCGCGTTCGCCGCCCGGACCTGCGGCCCGGCGGCCGATCTGGACCGGTTCGTCGTCCGGTTCGCCGGCCGCTCCGCGGCGGGTCCAGCCGGCGGCCACTGGATCGACCAGGACCAGCTCCCTGACCCGGGCCTGGAGCAGCTCCCGGGCGCTGGGCTCGAGGCCGGTATCGGTGATCACCATGTCGGCCTGGTCGAGGCGGGCGATCGAGCTGAGCGCGACCTGGCCCCACTTGGTGTGGTCGGCGACCACCACCAGCCGGCCACCGGCCTCGATCAGGGCCCGGTTCGTCTCGGCCTCCATCAGGTTCGGGGAGGTGAAGCCGGAGTGGGCGTCCATGCCATGGACACCCATGAACACGAGGTCCACGTGGACGCTGCGCAGGGCGGCCACCGCGAACGGCCCGACGAGGGCGTCCGAGGGCGTCCGCACACCGCCGGTCATGATGATCGTCTGGTCGGGCCGGCCCGCGTCGTGGAGCACGTCGGCGACGCGGACCGAGTTGGTCACCACGGTCAGGCCGACGACCTCGGTCAGCCGCCGGGCGAGGGCGTAGGTCGTGGTCCCGGCCGAGATGCCGATCGCCGTCCCGGGCTCGACCAGGGCGGCGGCCGCGTCGACGATCGCCTCCTTCTCCGCCTCCTGGAGGGCCGACTTGGCTGCGAAGCCCGGCTCGAACAGGGCGCTCCCGGGCAGGGCCGTCGCGCCGCCGTGGACCTTCTCGATCAGGCCCCGCTCGTGGAGCAGCTCCATGTCGCGCCGGATGGTCATGTCCGAGACGCCCAGGTCGCGGACCAGGTCGGCGACGCGCACCCCGCCGTCCTCGCGCACCCGGTCGAGGATGTACGCCTGGCGCTGGCGGGCTAGCACGGGCGGGCGGTCCCGGACGGCCCCGGGCGGACCTGGGCGGCCGACCCGCCGGTGCTGGCTTGACCAGCTGGTTTCAACTGACTCCTCCGATGGCCCGGGCAGGCTCGAGCCCGGCTGCACCAGAATACCGCCATAAGTCAACGCAGTGCCACACGTAGATGTGGATACGAGTTGGAATCCCTTGACAACGGCCCGGTGACCGGCCGACAATCCGTTTGGGTTTGTCGGTTTCTGTTTAACAACGCAACAGAGCGGCGGACAGAGCCGAAGGAGGAGGAACATGGCGATTCAAGACACGTCGCGGCCGGAGGCACCGTCCACGACGGGTCCGCGCAGCGTCAGTCGACGCGACGTCCTCAAGGGGATGGCCGTCGTGGCCGGCGCGGCCGCCCTTCCTACGATCCTCGTCGCCTGCAGCTCCACCGCGACGACCGCGCCGGGCGGCGGCGGTGGCAGCGGCGCTGTGACCGGCACCGTGACGGTCGGCAGCAACCACTCCGATCCGGGCGAGCTGAAGGGCATGCAGGCGATCAACGCCGCCTTCACGGCCGCCAACCCGGGCGCCACGGTCAAGATGAACACCGTCGACCACGGCACCTTCCAGAACCAGATCAGCGCGTACCTGCAGGGCACGCCCGAGGACGACTTCACGTGGTTCTCCGGCTACCGGATGCGGTTCTTCGCGGCCAAGGGCCTGGCCACCCCGATCGACGACGTGTGGGCCAAGGTCAAGAGCAACTTCACGGCCGGGTTTGCGACCTCGGTCACCGGTGACGATGGCAAGGTCTACGGCATCCCGGTCGACTACTACCCGTGGTGCGTCTTCTACCGCAAGAGCCTGTTCACGGCCAAGGGCTACACCATCCCGAAGACCTGGGATGACTTCAAGGCCCTGTGCACCAAGATGCAGACCGACGGCCTGATCCCGATCGCCTTCGGCGACAAGGACGGCTGGCCGGCCATGGGCACCTTCGACATCCTGAACCTGCGCCTGAACGGCTACCAGTTCCACGTGGACCTGATGACCGGCAAGGAGAAGTGGACGGACGCCAAGGTCACCACGGTCTTCCAGAAGTGGGCCGAGATCATGCCCTTCCACGACACCACCTATGCCGGGCTCACCTGGCAGAAGGCCGCCGACACGCTGGTCCAGCAGAAGTCGGGGATGTACTTCCTCGGCCTGTTCATGACCAGTGAGTTCCAGGCGACCGAGAATCCCGCCGATCTGGCCGACGTAGACTTCTTCCCGTGGCCGACCCTCGGGACGCAGTACGACACCGAAGCCGCCCTCGACGCCCCGATCGACATCTGGATGGTCACTTCCAAGTCGGCCACCCTGGCCGCCGACCTGGATACGGCCAAGGCGTACATGGAGTTCTGGTCGAAGGGCTCGACCCAGCTGCTGATGTTCCAGAACCAGCCGGGCCTGATCCCCGCCGCCAGCGACACCGATACCAGCACGTACAGCGCTCTTCAGAAGAAGGCGGCGCAGATCGTCGGCGCGGCCCAGAAGATCACCCAGTTCCTTGACCGTGACTCGCGCCCGGACTTCGCCGGCGCCGACGGCATGCAGGGCTTCCTCCAGAAGTTCCTGTCCAACCCGACCCAGGACACGACCGCCCTGCAGGCCTCCATCCAGGCCTTCTGGGATGCCCTTCCGCCCGCAACCGTCTAGCCCCTCCTCCACGACCCTGGCCCGTGCCTGATCCGCAGGTACTCAGCCTGGCCCCCGCTCCGGCACCAACCGGAGCGGGGGTTGTCGCGTCCGGGTCCGGCAAGAAGCGGCGCTACAGCCTCCTGACCCGGCGGGACAAGATCGTCCTGCTGGTCATCGTCGGGATCCCGGTCTTTCTCGACGTCGTGTTCATCTGGGGCCCGACCCTGGCCTCGATCCTGTTCTCGTTCACGAACTGGCAGGGCTACGGCGGGATCACCGCCCAGAACTTCGTCGGCGTCCAGAACTACACCTTCCTGCTGACCCAGTACACGCTGTTCTGGCCCGCGCTCATCCACAACCTGATGTGGCTGGGCTTCTTCGTGTTCATCGCCTCGCCGATCGGGATCTTCTTCGCGGTCCTGCTCGACCGGGAGATCCGCGGCAGCCGCTTCTACCAGAACGTCTTCTACTTCCCGGTCGTCCTGTCGCTGGCCGTCGTGGGCATCATCTGGGAGCTCCAATATGCCCCGGACGGGTTCATCGACAGCGCCCTGGGCCTGACCAAGCAGACCAACGCGATCGACTGGCTGGGCAATCCCAGCCTGAACATCTGGGCCGTGCTGGTGGCCGCCAGCTGGCGCCATGTGGGCTATATCATGGTGCTCTACCTGGCCGGCCTGAAGAGCGTCGACCCGACCCTGCGCGAGGCGGCCGCGATCGATGGCGCCTCGGACGTCCAGACGTTCTTCCGGGTGATCTTCCCGGTGATGGCCCCGATCAACGTCGTGATCGTGGTCGTGACCGTGATCGAATCGCTGCGCGCCTTCGACCTGGCCTACATCATCAACCAGGGCACCAACGGCCTCGAGCTGCTGTCGATCCTGATCACCAACAACAGCATCAGCGAGGCGAGCCTGGTCGGACGGGGCTCGGCGATCGCCGTGATCCTGCTGGTGATCTCGCTGGTGCCGATCACCCTGTACCTGACCCGGGTCATGCGGAGCACGGGCGAATGACCGCGACCACGATGGCCGGGCGACCCAACAAGCGGCGCATCCGCAAGGGCCGGGTGGCGCTCCACGCCTTCCTGATCACGATGTCGCTGATCTGGCTGTGGCCATTGGCCTGGGCCCTGCTCAATGCCCTCCGGCCGCTGAGCGACACGATCAAGAACGGCAGCTGGTCGTGGCCGACCACGCTCAACCTGAACAACTTCATCAACGGCTTCCAGCAGGCCAACCTGGGCTACTACTACCTGAACACGCTGATCGTCGTGATCCCGGCGGTCCTGATCGTCCTGATCGTCTCGTCGCTGGTTGCCTTCGCCTTGACCCGGGTCCGGACCCGGATCAACCTGTTCCTGCTCCTGATGTTCACCGCGGGCAACCTCCTGCCGCCCCAAGTGATCATCGTGCCCCTCTACTACCTCTACAACTGGCTGCCGTTGCCCCACGCCATCGCTGACAACGGGCGGCTGTACGACCAGTACATCGGGATCATCCTGATCCACGTCGTCTTCCAGATGGGCTTCTGCATCTTCGTCCTGAGCAACTACATGCGGACCCTGCCCAGGGAGCTGAATGAGGCCGCCCTGGTCGACGGCGCGTCCCTCTTCCGGACATTCAGGAGCGTCATCCTGCCCCTCTGCGCGCCGGCCCTGGCCGCCCTCGGGACGCTCGAGTTCACGTTCATCTACAACGACTTCTTCTGGGCCCTGCTGCTGATCGTGACCGGCTCGAAGCGACCGATCACCTCGGCCCTCAACAACCTGCAGGGCCAGTTCTTCACCGATCAGAACGTCCTGGCGGCCGTGGCCCTGATGGTGGCGGTGCCCACGATCATCGTGTACATCGCCCTCCAGCGGCACTTCATCCGGGGCCTGACCCTGGGCTCGACCAAGGGCTAGGGCCTGACGGCCGCCCGCTAGCTGCCGGTCAGCTCCACCGGCGCAACCTGGCGCTGGTCGTCGGTCACCGCGAAGAAGTCCCGGGGCTGCCAGCCGAAGAGGCCGGCCAGGAGCACCGCCGGGAGCTGCCGGATCCGGATGTTGTAGCGGGCCACGGAGTCGTTGTAGAGCTCGCGCCGATCGGCGATCACGTTTTCGAGGCGCTGGATCTCGGCCTGCAGGGCGAGCACGTTGGTCGCCGACTTGAGGTCCGGGTAGCGCTCGACGGTGGCGAAGAGCTGGCGCACCGCGGCGCTGGTGGCCTCCGATGTCGCGGCCTGTTCGGGCACGCTGACGGCGCCCGAATAGGCATTGCGCAGCTCGGTGACCCGGGTCAGGACGTCCTGCTCGAAGCCCATCACCCCGCGCACCGCGCTGACCAGGTTGGGCAGCTCGTCGAAGCGCTGCTTGAGGGCCACATCGATGTTCGCCCAGGCCTTGTTGATCCGCTGGTTGAGGGCCACGACCTCGTTGTAGGCGACAAAGGCGAAGAATCCGGCCAGGACCACGACCAGGAGGACGACGAAGAGGGCCGCCGCGGCATAGGGCATCAGAGGCCCGGCCCCGAGCTGATCAACCAGGCCAGGGCGATCGCGCTGGCGATCGACAGGCCAGCGCCAAGCAGTCCGACGATGAACCGATCATCGGCCCGCTGGCTAGCCAGGGCCGGGCTGCCGGCGGTGACCAGCAGGCGCTGCCCAGGCTGGCTGGCCAGGACCAAGGTGCCCGGCGTTATGTCAAAGGTCCGCTCGGCCCAGGCCGCCTCCGCGGCCGTGGCCAGGGCCGGCCGGGTCGCCGCCGGATCAAGGGTCGGCGTCCGGGTCGGATGGCCGATCCCGAAACCCGGGATCGCGGCGTTGCCCCAGGCCGCTTCGGGCGTCGCGGCGAGGGTCCCGCTGGCGCGGGCCTCGGCCAGGTCGGCGGCAATCTCCGGATCGCTGCCCGCCGGATCCAGGCTGCCGTCCATGGCATCCGAACCGTCGGGATCGTCGAGCTGGTCGAAGGGCAGAACCATGCCCACCAGGGTGACCTGGTCGCCAACGGCCAGGCGCGCCTCGCGATAGTGGCGCCGGCCGCCACCCAAGGCACTCGCCCCGAACAGGCCGCCGGCGGGCTGCAGGGCAGGGGAGCCGTCCGAGCCGTCAAGCGGCGTGCCTGCAGCGTGGACCGTCAGCAGGTCGGCGATCTGGGTGTCGCGGTCCGGCTCGGCCATGCCGGTTGCCGGGCCGCTGCGCAGGCGCAGGCCGACCGGCTCGTCGCCCATGATCCCGCTCGTTGCGTTGAACTGGTCGGGCACGTCGAACGTGGCCCCGCGCGGGAAGACGCGGAGCGCCCCGCTCGCGTCGCGGACCCGGAAGCCGACGGCTCGCTCGTCCTGGAAGACCCGCGACTGCGACCGCTCGCCCTCCTGGACCACGCTGGCCCGGTAGTAGACGCAGGCCGCCGACTGGAGCGGCGAGACGAGGGTCAGCTCGGCCGGTTCGATCGTGCCGCTGACCCGGTTCTCGCCGACCGCGATCGCCGCGATCGTCGCGCCCGCGACGTCCGAGATCAGGTTCGCCCGGCGATAGCCGCCCAAGCCCCGCCCGAGCAGGATCAGGCCGCCGACGATGCCCAGGATGGCCAGGGTGATGGGTCCGCTCACCGGCCCATCCTAACGGGGTCGAATCAGGCGGCGCGAGCCGCCGAAGGTCAGGGTGCGCCTGGCCCGTTGGCCGCGACCTGCAGATCGACCGAGCGGCCGCTGGCCGCCGCGTCCGGGCGTGGTAGCCTCGCGTCCATGACGGCCACGCGTTGGCGGTCCAGCGGGAGGTCCACGGATGCGACTGAGCGGGTGGCGCTCCAAGGCTCCGGGCAAGGACGGCCTCGCCCCGAAGGCCGTTGAGTCGGTCGGATCCATCCTCGTCGCCCTGGGTGCCGAGGCGGATGCCCACTGCTGGATCAGCTGGGGCGACGAGACCGGCAGCCGCTGGACCCTGATGGCGCCCTGCCCGGCGGGCCTGGCCGTCGTCAACGTGCGCGCCGGTGGGCTGGGCGAAGGCCCCCGGGCGGGCGGCCGACTGATCCGCTGGAGCAAGGTCCAGGTCGGCGAGCTGGCGGCCGAGTCGGAGCGTGGCCATCGCCTGGTGATGTTCCAGATCGAAGGCCAGCCCATCCGGGGGACCGATGACGAGGCCGACGGGGTCGCCGCATTTGCCGGATTGGCACTGGCCGGCCTCGAGGGCCGGCCGCTGCCCGATC
>DATGGC010000211.1:0-3058 GCA_035308745.1 Candidatus Limnocylindrales bacterium
GCCGCGCTGGCTGACGACTCGGAGGGCCCGATACGCCGCGACCGGCGCCTGCTTGCCCTTGAGCGCCTGCTCGCCCGCCTCCTCGAACGCGATCGCGGCACTCGCGGCGCGCATCGTGGCTTCGCCCACGAGCACGGTTCCGGGCTGGGCGACTGACTGAAGGCGTGCGGCGGTGTTGACGAGATCGCCGGCGACCATGCCCTGGTTCGTCGCCCCGACGGTCACCGCCGCCTCGCCGGTGAGGACCCCGGCGCGGGCCTGGATCGTGGGGCCGAGCTGCTTGACGATGTCGACGAGGTCGAGGCCGGCGCGGACCGCACGTTCGGCGTCGTCCTCGCGGGCGGTCGGTGCGCCCCAGACCGCCATCACGGCATCGCCGATGAACTTCTCGACGGTGCCGCCGTAGCGGCCGATCACGTCCGAGGCGAGCTCGAAGTAGCGGGTCAGGGTGTCGCGAACCTCCTCGGCGTCACGCTCCTCGGCGAACGGGGTGAATCCGACGAGGTCGGCGAAGAGGACGGTGACGAGGCGCCGCTCGGCGAGGGCCGCTGATGGAGGCGCCGAGGCTGCGGCTCCCGGTCCCGAGACGGCCGCGCGGGCGACGCTGCCCGAGGCCTGGGCCCCGCCGAGCGACGTGCCGCATTCGCCGCAGAAGACGTCGCCTGGATCGAACGCCGCACCGCAGTTCGGGCAGGCGGTCGCCAGCGGCGTGGCGCAGGCCACGCAGAACTTTCGCCCGGGCTTGTTCTCGGTGGCACAGTTCGGACAGATCACGCGCCGTAGCGTAGACCACTCCGTGCTCAAATGAGCCACTCCTTCGAAGGAGACCGACATGTCGATCCGCCTGTTCTACGGCATGTGGCCGCAATACGACCGGCGCCTGCGCGAGGTCGTCGGAGCGATGACCGACGAGCAGCTCGCGATCCGCCCGTCACCCGACGGCTGGCCGATCTGGGCGACCGTCGGCCACACCGCCGGAGGCCGCGTCTACTGGCTGTGCACGATCCTGGGCGAGGCCGGCGCGGACGAGACGCCGTTCGCGGGCGGCGTCGACGGCTGGGAAGACGACCTCGGCCACCCGCGCAGCGCCACCGAGCTGGTGCTGGCCCTCGAGACCACGTTCCGGATCATCGACCGCTGCCTCGATCGCTGGACGCCGGCCATGCTCGAGGAGCGAGTCGAGCGGGCCTACGGGCAGACGCGCCAGGTCCACACCCGCGCCTCGATCGTGCAGCGCCTCTTCAGCCACGATGCCTACCACTGCGGCGAGCTGTCGCAGACGCTGGGCATCGCCGGCTTGCCCCAGATCGACCTGTGGCGCCCCGACTGAGCGGCCTGTTCTGTGGCGCTTCGCCCAGCACGGCCAGCGAGCGGTGCCCGACCCAGCCGGGGGGCAGCGGGGTCGAGCACCAACGTGATTGTGGGGCCCGGCGGCCCACCGCGTCCTCCTATACTCGAAGCCCGTGACGTCCGCGCCCAAGACCGCACGCCTGCCGGCGCTCGAGTCGACGACCTACCGCATCTTCCTGGCCGGCACCTTCATCTCCAACATCGGGACCTGGATGCAGGTCACGTCGCTGGGCTGGCTGGTCCTGCGGCTGACCGGCTCGGCGGGCCTGCTTGGGCTGGCCTCGTTCGTGGGCAGCGCACCGGCGATCTTCCTGACCCTGTACGCCGGGGCCCTTGCCGACAGCGTCGACCAGCGCCGGCTGCTCCTCGCGACGCAGGTCGGCCTGGCGATCTTCGCCGGGTTGCTGGCGATCCTCGTCCAGACCGATTCGATCCTGTTCGTGGAAGTGCTCGTGCTGGCCGGGCTGGCGGGCGTCGCCAACGCCCTGGCGGGTCCGGCGTTCCAGGCGATCATCCCGGCCCTGGTCGGGCGGCAGGCCCTGGGCAACGCGATCGCGCTCAACAGCGCCCAGTTCAACCTGGCCCGGATCATCGGGCCGGCGATCGCCGGAGTCCTGATCGGAATCGCCGGCGAGGCGCCCAGCTTCTGGCTCAATGCGATCAGCTTCATCGCGGTGATCGTGGCCCTCGTCGCGATCCGGATGCCGACCGAGTCGATGGTCGAGCAGTCGCGCGCCGGCCTGTGGGCGAACCTGGGCGAAGGCTTCAGCTATGTCCGGGGGCGCAAGCCACTGCTCGCCCTGCTCGTCCTGGCGATCGCCCCGGCCGTGTTCATCCTGCCCTACCTGACCCTCCTGCCGATCTTTGCCGATGAGCTCGGGATCGGCGCGGCGGGCCTGGGCCTGCTGACCGCCTCGATCGGCGTCGGGGCCTTGGCCGGCGCGCTCGCCGTCGCCTTCCGCCGGCGGGCCGGCGCGAATGGGCGGACGCTGGCGATCGGGCTGTCGATGATGGCCCTCTCGGTGGCCGTCTTCTCGCTCTCCCGGATCGAGGCCCTGACCTGCATCGCCCTGGCGATCCTGGGCGCTTCGCAGGTCGCCTACTACACGAGCACGAACACCCTGATCCAGCTCCTCTCGCCGGGCCGCCTCCGCGGCCGGATCATGAGCATCTACGTCCTGACCTCGATCGGGATCTCGCCCATCGGCAGCCTGCTCGCGGGCGGCGTTGCCGAGGTGGTTGGTGCGCCGGTCACCCTGGCGGCGGGCGGCGTGCTGACGGTGGCCTCGCTGCTCCTCGTCGCCTGGTGGTATCCGGACCTGTGGCGGCTCCACGTCGAGGCGGTCGAAACCGAGAGCGGCGCCCTGCGCCCGAAGACCTGAAGCGGGCGCCGATCAGGCGATGACCTCGGCCGGCAGGGGCCGGGACAGGAAGAGCGGCATCGATTCGGTGTAGCCGTAGGCGCCGGCGTCCAGGACCGCGAGCAGCTCGCCCACCTCGGGCAGGCCGATCGGCAAGTCACGGGCGAGGATGTCGAGCCCGGTGCACAGCGGACCGGCGATCGTCACCGGCTCGCCATCGCCGTGCGTGGCCGATTCGCCGAGCCGGCGGATCCGCTGGGGCTGGCCCACGAGCACGGGCCGGAGCAGGTGGTTGATCCCGCCGTCGACGATCGCGATCGGTCGGCCGCGGACGCGTTTCGTGTCGA
>DATGGC010000212.1:0-4292 GCA_035308745.1 Candidatus Limnocylindrales bacterium
CGCCGTCGACGTACTCCATCACGATGTACGGACCGACGGGATCCATCCCGAAGTCGTGGACCTGGACGATGTTGGGATGGCTCAGCGAGGCGACCGCCTGAGCCTCGGCCCGGAAGCGGGCGACGAAGTCCGGGTCACGACCGTATTCGGGGCGCAGGATCTTGACCGCGACATCCCGGCCGAGCTGCGAATCCGTGGCCCGGTAGATCGTCGCCATGCCGCCCTGTCCGAGCAGCTCGACGAGCCGATACCGGCCGCCAAGGACGCTGCCAATCTCCGCCAAGCGTTCGTTCCTTTCGCTGTGCCCGCGCGTGCAACACGCCGCCCGGCGGGCATCGTACCCCACGGAAGGACGCCCGCCGGACGCCGGGCGTGACGATTCGCGAGTGGCGCCGCGGCCGAACCGACCCGGACTAGAGCGGAACGCTCCGTAGGTAATCCCGGAACTCGGCCGACAGGTCGGGCCGCTGGAGGGCCAGCTCGACCGAGGCCTTCAGCCAGCCCATCGTGGTCCCGGCGTCGTAGCGGGTGCCCTCGAAGGCGTAGGCGTAGACCTCCTGCTCCTGCATCAGCGCCTCGATCGCGTCGGTCAGCTGGATCTCGCCGCCGGCGCCGCGCTGGGTCTGCTCCAGCTTCTCGAAGATCTTGGGGGTCAGGACGTAGCGCCCGATGATCGCCAGGTCCGATGGGGCGACGTCCGGGTCGGGCTTCTCGATCAGGCCCTTGACCCGGTGCAGCCGGCCGTGGTCGAAGCCGTCGCCGGCGGGCTCGGAGTCGATCACGCCATACCGGCCGGTCTCCTCGTGGGGAACCTCCATCACCGCGACCACCGACGAGTGGGTCTCGTTGTAGGCGTGGATCAGCTGGCCGATGCACGGCCGGTCGCCGACGACGACGTCGTCCGAGAGGATCACCGCGAACGGCTCGTGGCCGATGATCTCCTTGGCCATCAGCACCGCGTGACCCAGTCCGAGCTGTTCCTTCTGGCGGACATAGGCGATCTGGGCCAGGTCGCTTATGTGCTTGATCCGCCGGAGCATCTCGACGTCACCGCGCTCTTCGAGCAGGTGCTCGAGCTCGTAGCTCACGTCGAAGTGATCTTCGATCGCCCGTTTCTGGCTGGAGGTCACGATGATGATCTGCTCGATGCCCGCGGCCACCGCCTCTTCGACGGCGTACTGGATCACGGGCTTGTCGACGAGCGGCAGCATTTCCTTCGGCTGGGCCTTGGTGGCCGGCAGGAACCGGGTTCCCCACCCGGCTGCCGGGAGGACCGCCTTTCGGACTCGCATCGAACCTCGCAAGCGTGGATGCTGGGCCCCGGCAGTATACCGCCGACCCTCTCTCAGGCCGGTGCTGGGGCCTCGATGGGCTGGTTCGGCGGCGCACCGGCCGGGCTGGGTGCGACCTGCAGGATGACCCCCGCGGCAATGACCAGGACGCCGCCCAGAACCTGGACCGGGCCGAGGGTCTCGCCCAGGATCACGGCCGCCAGGAGCGTCCCGGTCACCGGCTCGAGCATCGCCAGGATCCCGGTCCGGACGGTGCCGATGAAGCGGATCGCGACCAGGAACAGGAGCGACGGGAAGCCGGCTCCGAGGAGGCCCGCGACGAGCAGCTCGGGCCACGCCGCCGGATTCCGGAACGGCTCGCTCAGATCGTCCCGCGAGCCGGTCACGAGCGCGATCAGGATGAAGGACACGGTGGCGACCCACAGCAGGAGGGTAGCGGCCTGCTCAGTCGGGACGGCGCCGTAGTTGCGGCCGGCCGTGATGTACACCGTCTGGGCGATGGCGGCCAGGAAGGCCAGCCCCAGGCCGAGGCCGTCGACCACCAGCCCGGCCCCGGGCTCCAGCTGGCCCAGGACCACCAGGCTCATCCCAGACAGGGCGAAGACGAGCGCGACGACCTCCAGCCGGACCGGCCGACGGCGCTCCACGACGATCGAGACGACCGCCACGAGCGCCGGGTAGGTATAGAAGGCGAGGAGGGCCAGGGCTACGGTGATCCGGCCGAAGGCGATGAAGATCCCCAGGTTGAGGATGACCCCGGCCGCCCCGGCCACGGCCAGGGCGGCCCGCGCCCGGCGCGGCACGTCACGCGGCCGGACCAGGGCATGCCCGCGCCGGACAAGGATGATCAGGACCACGGTCAGCAGGGCCGACCCGAAGAAGGCCCGCCACGTGGCAAAGCCAAGGGGCGTCATGCCGGCGTCGTAGGCCAGCCGCGACAGTGGGCCGAGGGTTCCGAAGCAGAGCGCCGCGACGATGATCGCCAGGGTGCCCAGGACCTGCCGCCGGGCCGGGCTTCGGTCCTGGCCCTGGCCCAGGCCGTGCGGAGCGGCTGCCGGCCGGGTCAGTCGACCGGCCGCTCGGCCCGCTCGGTCCGCGGTCCGCCGATCCGGATCCGGGTGAACGGGATCCGCAATTCGCTGAAGACTTCGATCGAGACCAGGAAGCCCACGAACAGCAGGACGACGCCCAGGAACTTGCCGAATTCGAAGTATTCGGTCGAGCCGAACCGGTTCAGGCTGTCGGTGATCGCCGGGATGAAGGCGCCCAGGGCGATCAGGGCCGTGGCCGGCGCGCGCGAGTGGAGCCGGCCGGTGAGCAGGGCCCGGACTGCGCCGGGCAGCGAGGCAACGAAGTTGACCAGGATCGCGACCGGGGCAATCAACAGGTTGAACAGGAAGTGGTCACCAGGCTGGTTCGGGTCGAGCGAGTAGGCCAGGACCCGCTTCTTGGGCATGAACACGTAGGTCGAGAAGATGGCGCCAAGGACCAGCGCGAACGAGCCGGTGATGTTCAGGAACGGGGTAAGCAGGCGGAGCGTGCCCGGGAAGAGGTCCCCGACCGGGACATGGGTGATCGGGTCGAGGGCGAAGCCCGGCGCGGCGAGGCTGGCGGTGGCCATCAGGACCACCGACAGGACCGTTGCGCCGACCACCGCGACGGCGGCCAGCCAGGGCCAGCGGTCGTCCTGAAAGTAGGTCTCGACGCCGATTGCGATGGCCAGGATCAGGGCCGTGATCAGGTACAGGATCGGGGCGACGCCCGAGCCCGGGTACTGCTCCTTGGCCTGGGTCAGGAAGGTGAACAGGCCGGCCAGGAAGAGGCACACCGCGAACGTGTAGCCGAACCGGGTCCGGCCCAGCAGGAAGGCATTGCCCAGGCCCAGCCAGCCGGCCGTCCAGACGGCACCGGCCAGGTACCAGGTTCGATACAACGCCTCGTTCCAGCCAGACGCCGCACCCAGTGCCTCGCAACCGGACGCGATCCCGAAGAAGAGCATCCCGATCGCCCAGATCAGCTGGTAGGCATGGCGGCGGGTGCGCCACTGGTCGAAGAGGGCGAGGCTGAAGATGATCGCCAGGATCGACGTGGCGCTGGGCAGGACGACGCTCATGGTCCCTGTCGATTCAGGCGGGCACGAACTCGTGGGCGTCGCGATGCAGCCCGTCGCACAGGCCCCAGCGCGGTTGGTCGCCGGGGATCGGGACGGGCCGCATGATCTCGCGGACGGTGCCTAGCCGGCAGAAGAGGTGGCCGCGGGCGGCCATCCAGCGCCGGACGTGGGCCGGATCGCCGTGGAACTGGAAGGGACCCGGGTTGAGCGCCGGCCGATCCGACCAGTTGGCGGGGACCTCGGTGGCCACGATGTCGAGCAGGTTGATCCGCCAGGGCGTGCCCTCGATCACCTCGTGGCAGCCCTCGCAGCGGGTGGCGATGTTGTCCTTGACGATCGTCGTGATCCGGACGCCCATGATCTCCATCGCCCGGGATCGTAGCACCTCGGACCGGGCCCACCGGGGAGGTCGAGAACCGCTCGGGGCGAAACCAGCCCGGCCAGGCTGGCGTACAGCGGGCATGACCCACTTCGCCCGACTCCATCCATCCCGGTTCCAGATCCTGGCGCTCGTCGCGACCGTCCTGACGGTCGTCCTGGCGGCCTGCAACAACGGCACCTCGGCCGGCTACTGACCCCGGCGCAGGAGGAGATCACATGCCAGCCAATCGTTTCGAAATCCTGCGCCTGACCGCGGGGCTGGTCGTGGCCGGCCTCGTGGCGGCCTGCTCGGTCGGGGCCAGCGCGGCACCGCCCTCGGTGGCGCCCGCCGCGTCCCAGGCGCCGGCCGCGGCCTCGGTCGCACCAGGCGCGTCGGTCGGGCCATCGCTCGCCCCGTCAGCGGCGCCGTCGGTTGCTCCCAGCCCATCTTCGACCGCGATTGCCCAAGGCGGCGGCGGCGGCCGGTATGGCCCGCCACCGAGCAACGCGCCGACCAGCAAGCCGAC
>DATGGC010000213.1:0-5091 GCA_035308745.1 Candidatus Limnocylindrales bacterium
TGGGGCGACTACCTCGGCGGCACGGTCCAGGTGATCCCCCATATCACCAACGAGATCAAGGAACGGATCGGGCGGCTGGCCAAGGACGGCGACCGGGACGTGGTGATCGTCGAGGTCGGCGGGACGGTCGGCGACATCGAGAGCCTGCCCTTCCTGGAGGCGATCCGGCAGATGCGCAAGGACGTCGGGCGGCACAACGTCCTGTACGTCCACGTCACCTTGCTGCCGGTCCTGATGGCCACCGGCGAGCTCAAGACAAAGCCCACCCAGCACAGCGTCAAGGAGCTGCGCGGGATCGGGATCCAGCCCGACGTGATCGTCCTCCGCTCCGACCATCCGGTCAGCGACGAGATCCTCGAGAAGATCGCCCTGTTCACCGACGTGGCCACCGACGCGGTCATCCCGGCGGTCACCGCCGACACGATCTACGAGGTCCCGCTCCAGTTCGAGGCCGCCGGCCTGGGCGAGCTTGTCGTCCGCGAGCTGGGCCTGGCCGAGACCGCGGCGGCGCCCGACCTGAGCGCCTGGCAGTCCCTGGTCGACGAGATCAAGCGGCCCAAGCCCAGCCTCGAGATCGCCCTCGTCGGCAAGTACATCGAGCTGCCCGACGCCTACATGAGCGTCAGCGAGGCGCTCCGCCACGCGGCCTGGGCCAACGAGGTCGACGCCCGGATCCGCTGGGTCAACTCCGAGGAGCTGACGCCCGACAACCTGGGCGACAAGCTGAGCGGCGTGGCCGGCATCCTGGTCCCGGGCGGCTTCGGCCATCGCGGGATCGAGGGCAAGGTCCTGGCTGCCCAATACGCCCGCGAGCAGCGGATCCCATACCTGGGCCTGTGCCTGGGGCTCCAGTGCGCCGTGATCGAGTTCGCCCGCCACGTCCTGGGGACGCGCGACGTGAACTCGACCGAGTTCGAGATGTTCACGGCCAACCCGGTGATCGACTTCATGCCCGACCAGCGCGAGATGGAGGACAAGGGCGGCACCATGCGCCTGGGCCTCTATCCCGCCCGGCTGACGCCCGGTTCGAAGGCCGCCGCCGTGTACGGCTCGGAAGTGATCTACGAGCGCCATCGCCACCGCTTCGAGGTCAATAACCGCTACCGCCAGGTCCTCGAGGGCGCCGGGATGGTCCTGTCCGGCCAGTCGCCCGACGGCCGCCTGGTCGAGATCGTCGAGCTGCGCGACCACCCCTGGTTCGTCGCCAGCCAGTTCCACCCCGAGTTCAAGAGCCGGCCCAACCGGCCCCACCCGCTCTTCGACGGCTTCGTGGCCAGCGCCGTGGCCGTCGCCGACGGTCGGGAGCCGGTCCTTGCCCCGCGGGCCGTGGCCCGCCCGGCCGAAGCGATCAAGGTTCACGGCACTCCCGCGGCCGGCGCGCAGGCGGCCGGCCAGCCCGCAACCAAGCGCTGACCGCCCGTTCACGGGACCGAATCGCGGCGGGCGTAGAATCGGGGCTCAAGGAACGCCTGCCCGCCTGGCGCCGACCGTGATGGCCGGCGGCCCGGCGCGCTCCCTCAGCGCCGGAGTTGACCCGTGAAGATCTTCCTCGATACCGCCGAAATCGAAGAGATTCGGCAGGCCGCCCGATGGGGCGTGCTCGATGGCGTCACCACCAATCCGAGCCTGTACGCCAAGGTCGGCGGCTCGTACGACGAGATCCTGGCCGAGGTCTGCAAGATCACCTCGGGACCCGTCTCGGCCGAGGTGATCGCCGACGACGTCGAGGGAATGCTGACCGAGGGCCGCCACTTCGCCAAGATCGCTCCGAACATCGTGGTCAAGGTGGCGATGAGCGAGAACGGCCTGGAGGCGATCAGCCGCTTCGCCGATGAGGGCATCAAGACCAACTGCACCCTGATCTTCTCGGCCAACCAGGGCCTCCTCGCCGCGAAGGCCGGGGCCAGCCTGCTGAGCCCGTTCGTCGGCCGCCTCGACGACATCAACGAAGACGGCATGACCTGCGTCCGCGAGCTGGTCGAGATCGTCGCCCTCCACGAGCTGGAGTCCGAGGTCCTGGCCGCCTCGATCCGCCATCCCCTGCACGTGACCCAGGCGGCCCTGGCCGGCGCCCATATCGCGACGCTGCCGTTCAAGATCCTGCAGATGATGATCCACCACCCATTGACCGACGCCGGGATCGTCCGCTTCAAGGAGGACTGGGCCAAGGCCCGCGCAGGAGCCGCCGCCAAGTCCTAAGGGGGTCCGGGGCTGCGGCTTCCTGACCAGGCCTGGCTGACTAGCCCGGCGGAGTGTCCTCGCTAAGCGTCCGCGCCCATCCCGAGCGGCCGCGCCCGCCCTGAGCGGCAGCGCCGCCGGTTGGTTCGCACAGAACACCAAAATGCCCGTTTCTGGGCTTCGGTTCGACCTTGGCGTCGCAACTTGTCCCGAACCACGCTCAGCCGAGCGCCATTCCTGAGCGTCAGACCCGGGCGAGCGCGGCTTCGGGCGGCAAATCGCCCTGAAACGGGGCCGTTGTTGTTCTGAGCGCACCAACTGCCGGGACCGAGGCTCCGACGCCACGAACCGAGACGACGCCACGTACCGAGGCGACGCCACGAACCCCGATCGGGGTCGCGAACCGAGATCCGGCCCACGAACCCGCCACCGGACCATCGACCCAGCCCGCTCCCCCGAACTGGACGTTGACGCGGCCCATGCGGGCGGCTATTCTCAATTGGTTCCCACCTCGGCAGCCGCCGGAATAGCGATTCCGCGCGAGCGCCCCGGAACCATTCCTGTGTGACCCCCCATTCACTGGTGACCCTTACCTGATGCCTGCAATCGGCCCCGACCCGCGCGATCCGCGCTCCCGCAACCGGCGCACCCGCCGCCGCCCCAACGCCCCCCGCCCGCCGGTGACCGACTTCGACGAGCTGCAGGAGGCCGAGGCGGCCCGCGGCCGCAACGACCTGGCCATCTCCGACCTGCGCGAGATGAGCGAGAAGGAGCTCCGGACCATCGGGCACGAGCTCGAGATCGACGCCGTCGCCGCCGACCGGCGCGAAGAGCTGATGGATCGTATCCTCCAGCGCCAGACCGAGCGCGCCGGGCTGGCCTACGCGACCGGCATCCTCGATGTCGTCGACGAAGGCTTTGGCTTCATGCGCCGCCACGGCCTGCTGCCCAGCCCCGAGGATGTCTACGTCAGCTCCAGCCAGGTCCGCCGCTTCGGCCTGCGGATCGGCGACCGCGTGTCGGGTGCCGTGCGCACGCCGCGCGAGGCCGAGAAGTACTTCGGGCTGCTGCGCGTCGACTCGGTCAACGGGCTCGATCCCGACGTCGCCCGCCATCGGCCGCACTTCGGCGACATGACCCCGATCCACCCCGACGAGCTGATCAACCTCGAGTCGGATCCCAAGAACCTCAGCCAGCGCCTGGTCAACCTGGTCAACCCGTTGGGCAAGGGCCAGCGCGCCCTGATCGTCAGCCCGCCGAAGGCCGGCAAGACGATGCTCCTCAAGCACATCGCCAACGGCATCTCGACCAACTACCCGGAGATCCTCCTGATGGTCGCCCTGATCGGCGAGCGTCCCGAGGAGGTCACCGACATGCGCCGGAGCGTCAAGGGCGAGGTGATCAGCTCGACCTTCGATGAGCCGACCGAGAACCACACCCATGTCGCCGAGATGGCCCTCGAGATCGCCAAGCGCCAGGTGGAGAGCGGCCGCGACGTGGTGATCCTGCTCGACTCGATCACCCGCCTCGCCCGGGCCTACAACCTGGCCCTGCCGCCCAGCGGCCGGACCCTGTCGGGCGGCATCGACCCGATTGCCCTCTACCCTCCGAAGCGCTTCTTCGGCGCCGCCCGGAACATCGAGGAGGGCGGCTCGCTGACGATCATCGGCACCTGCCTGGTCGAGACCGGCTCGCGGATGGACGACGTGATCTACGAGGAGTTCAAGGGGACCGGCAACTCCGAGCTGATCCTCGAGCGCAAGCTCGCCGAGAAGCGGATCTTCCCGGCCATCGACGTCCAGCGCTCGGGCACCCGCCGCGAGGAGCTGCTCCTCGAGGAAGGCACCCTCAAGATGGTCTGGACCATGCGCCGGATGCTGTCCGCGGTGGGCACCAACGAAGGCATCGAGCTGCTCCTCAATCGGCTCTCGAAGACCGAGACCAACGCCGAGTTCCTGGGCAAGCTGACCAAGGGCCTCGAAGCCAACGCCTAGCGGCGCGGTTCGCCCCTGACCCTCGCCCGAGGCGTTCTGTCGCGCCCGGCGGGCATCACGATTGCAACGATTCGACAGCCCGTGGTACGGTGCCCGCGACACCAAGGTCCCGGCCAGCAGATGTCGGGAAGCCGCTTCAAGAGACCCCCAGCTCAAGAACGCGACCGACCCGGACGGCGACGCGACCCCAGCGCTCCCATCCCCTGAGCGCCGTCCCCAACCTCGGAGACCGTATTGCAGAACAAGACGGCCGGCGTGCAGCGTGCCCTGCGTCGACTGCGCCCCCGCCCGAACTCGCAACCCACCAGCGCGACGATCCGCTCCGGAGCCCATCGAATCTCGCGTTCCGAGCGCCTCGCTGACCGACTGCTCGCCCTGATCTCGCCCCAGGTCACCCGCCTCGTGACCCGTGTCGGCGGCCGCGAGCGGATCCT
This sequence comes from Candidatus Limnocylindrales bacterium, assembly GCA_035308745.1. Taxonomy (GTDB): domain Bacteria; phylum Chloroflexota; class Limnocylindria; order Limnocylindrales; family CSP1-4; genus Palsa-1033. Next base: position 4,607 of record DATGGC010000213.1, read on the forward strand.
GCCCATCGGCGTCGCCTTCCTCGTCCTGATCGCATCGATCAGCGGCGTGGCCGCGACGGGCACCGTCAAGGGCGCCACCGGCAGCACGAACGCCACCAGCGGCGGCCCGCGACTCACGATCGGCGGCCTGGATCCCAGCGCGGACCAGGTCGGCGGACCCGACCAGGCCGGCCTCCTGGGCGGCACCGGCAGCACGACCGGCGACGGCTCGGGCGATCTGGGCCAATACCTGTCCGACGGCACTCTGCTCAAGCCCCTTGCCGTGGACACCACCGTCACCGACGCATCGGCCAAGCTGACCATCTACACGGTCAAGTCCGGCGACACGCTGACCGGGATCGCCAAGAAGTTCGGGATCTCGATGATGACCCTCTGGTGGGCCAACAACCTGGCCGCAAAGGATCAGCTCCACGTCGGCCAGAAGCTGACGGTCCCGCCGATCGACGGCCTGGTGATCGTGGTCAAGGCGGGCGACACGATTGCCT
>DATGGC010000214.1:0-1675 GCA_035308745.1 Candidatus Limnocylindrales bacterium
GGGCCGCACGAAGAAGCCGTTCTGGAGATGGGCCTCGGCCGGCCGGCCGCCGCCGGCCACGAGCCGGGCGCCCTCGTCGATCCCGATCTGGATGTAGCGCTCGACCTTGGCCCGGTGCTCCGCGCTGATCAGGGGTCCGGCCTCGGTCGTGGCGTCGAAGCCGTCGCCCAGGCGGATCAGCTCGGTCCGCCTGGCGACCTCGGCCACGAAGTCGTCGTAGATCGTGTCCTGGACCAGGGCCCGGGTCCCGGCCGAGCAGACCTGCCCGGAGTGGACGAAGGCCGCGGTCAGGGCGTAGTCCACGACCGTCTCGAAGTCGGCGTCGTCGAACACGATATTGGGGCTCTTGCCACCGAGCTCGAAGGCAACCTTCTTCATGTTCCCGGCGGCGGCTCGCATGATCTTGCGGCCCGCGTCGATCCCGCCGGTCAGCGAGATGAAGTCGACGTCCGGGCTCTCGGCGAGCGCTTGGCCGACCCGGTCGCCCGGACCCAGGACCAGGTTGGCGACACCCCGGGGCAGGCCGACGTCCTGGAGGATGTGCATCAGGTGGATCGCGGTCAGGGGGGTGACCGAGGCCGGCTTGATCACGAACGTATCGCCCGCGGCGATCGCCGGGGCCACCTTCCAGGCGACCTGCAGGAGCGGGTAGTTCCAGGGCCCGATCAAGGCGCAGACCCCGATCGGCTCGTACACGATCCGGCTGAGGGCATCGCGCGAGCCCGTGGCGACCAGCCGGCCGGCGTCCTTGTCGGCCATCCCGGCGTAGTAGCGAAAGACCTTGATCACGTCGGCGACGTCGTAGCGGCCCTCGCGCAGCGCCTTGCCGGTGTTGCGGGTCTCGGTGCCCGCGATCTCCTCCGCGTCGCGCTCCAGGAGGTCCGCGATCTGGTGGAGGATGGCGCCCCGCTCCGGCGCCGGGGTCTGCGGCCAGCCGCCCGCGTCGAAGGCCCGCCGGGCGGCGCCGATCGCCCGCTGGACGTCGGCGTCCGAGGCGATGTCGACGCGCTCGATCTCGCTGCCGTCGAACGGCGCGATCACCGGGCTCGTCTCACCCGAGGAGCCGGCGCCCCACTCGCCGTCAATGAACAGGCTGGCCACGCTCGTCCCTGGTCCCTCGTCCCTGGTCCTCTCCCCTGCTGGGGATGGTTATAGCCGACCGGGCTGCTGCCCGAGACCCCCGTTGCGACGGACGGTCGCGCCGCCGCCCTGCCGGAGCCGGGCCGAGATGCGGGCAGCCGCGGCCACGACGTCGGCCCCGATCCGCTCGTCGGCGCCGGGCGCCGGGAAGCGGTAGGAGGGGCCGTGGAGATGGACCGCGGCCACGACCTCGCCGTCCTCATTGGCCACGCCTGCCGCGACCGAGTTGATCCCGACCGAGAATTCGCCGTAGACCCAGGCGTAGCCATCGTGGAGGACCTGGCGCAGGCGCTCGCGCAGAACGCCGGGCTCAGTGACCGTCGCCGGCGTGTACGCCTCGAGCGGCCGGCCCAGGAACCGTTCCAGGCTGGCGGGTGCGACGTGGGCCAGGATCACCAGCCCCGACGGCACCGCGTGCATCGCGACCCGGGTCCCCGTCCAGTCCCGGACCGAGACCGGATTGGGCGTATCGACCTGGTCGACATAGTGGACCCGGAACCCTTCGGGCACGGCCAACCCGGCGGCCTCCCCGGCC
>DATGGC010000215.1:0-11180 GCA_035308745.1 Candidatus Limnocylindrales bacterium
CGCCCCTCGTTCTGGGCCCCGAGCATACGCCGGCGCCACGCCGCGTCGCCGCCTTCAGGCGAAGGCGTCTTCGGGTCGAACGGCCCAGATGGGTTTCGACCCTGAGGGTCGCGATGGCCGCCCGACCGCGGCCGACGGCGGAACGGATCCTGCCTGGATCGGGCCTGTCGAGCGCATCCCGGGCCGCACGCCGGAGAAACGCGCTCCGCGTGGTGAATCGGCGAGCGACCTTGGCGTCAATCTCCGCCAGCAGCTCGTCCGGCAGCGAGATCAGGATTCGTGCCATGTTCGGCCGGTATATCTACCGTATATACGGCCGATCGTGGCCTGGGATGGGACCGCGCTGGCAAGACAGCCATCCGGCCACGCTACCGACAGCCACTCATCTGCCGATTACGAGGTGGAACCATGACTGAGACTCGTTCCAAGAGCATCCTCAGCGACGAAGAGAAAGCCGCGATGGCGGAGACGGTCCGCGAGCGCAAGAAGGCCGCCAAGCTCAGTCCCGACGAGCTCCGATCGGAGGGCGAGAAGGACGTGCGGGCCAAGATCGCCGAGATGCCCGCGGATGACCGGGCCATTGCGACGCGGATCCACGAGCTCGTCCTGGCGACCGCTCCCGAGCTCGTGCCGCGCACGTTCTACGGGATGCCCGCCTACGCCAAGGACGGCAAGGTGATCTGCTTCTTCCAGTCCAAGGCAAAGTTCAAGGTCCGCTACTCGACGCTCGGCTTCCAGCACGACGCCCGCCTCGACGACGACGGGATGTGGCCGGTCGCCTTCGCCGTGGTTGAGCTGACCCCCGCGCATGAACGGCGGATCACGGAGCTGGTCAAGAAGGCGGCCAGCCGGGGCTGACGAGCCGGGCAATGTACTCCGACTTCGCGGCAGCTTCACCCGCCAGACGATCCGGGGTTAGCCTGCCCTCGGGCGGATTCACGCCCCTGACGATGCAGACGCTGGCAACCCGCCGTTGGGATTGCTCGAAAGGACGAAGCCCGGATGCCCCCTACGAAAGCAGCCAAGAACGTGTGGAGCGACGAGGAGCGGGCGGCGATGCTGGCCAGCGCCAAGGAGCGCAAGAGGTCGGCCAAGCTCACGCCCGATGAGGAGCGCGCCGCGGGCGAGGCCGACGTCCAGGCCAAGATCGCCGACATGCCGGCCGACGATCGGGCCATGGCCGCCCGCGTCCACGCGCTTGTCCTGCAGGCCGTCCCAACGCTCGCGCCAAAGACGTACTACGGCATGCCGGCCTACGCCAGGGACGGCAGGGTGATCTGCTTCTTCAAGCCCAAATCGAAGTTCAAGGTCCGCTACTCGACCTTCGAATTCCAGGCCGACGCGGCGCTGGACGACGCCGATATGTGGCCCGTCTCCTTCGCCTTGATCAAGCTGACCCCGGCAACGGAGAAGCGGATCACCGAGCTCGTCAAGCAGGCCGCCGGCCGCGGCTAGCGCAGCGCCTAGTTGTCGACGTACGACGCCGGCAGACCAAGGCTGTCGATGATCGGCTGGGCCTCCGTCGCGAACGCGGTGAGGTCCTCTGGGCTGATCGAATCGAGGACCACGAAGAAGGTGTGCTGGCGGCTCTCGTAGGGCAAGGTCGCGGCGAAGATCCGGGCGACCTCCTTGCCGCCGATCGCGAAGTAGTTCGGACCCCAATGCTCGGGGTCCGTGAACAGTGCCGAGCAGCGCGGGTTGTCCGGACAGTCACTGAAGGCGAAGTTCGCCGTTGCGGAGGTCGTGAGCGTCAGCTGGTCGCCCTTGATCCCGGCGACCGTCACCGGCTTCGGCTTGGCCAGGATCTCGAAATCCTTGGTCTTCGTCAGCCACGAGACGAGCGCCGGCTCGGTCCTGTCGACCCCGGCGAGGGGTTGGCCCACGGTCCCGGCGCGGTTGTTCGTGACCACGGCGACCATGTCCTTCCAGAGCAGCAGCGCATCGCCGGCCCGGTCATCGGGGTGGAGCGATAGCTCGCCATCGTCGGATTCGGTGGCCGACCATCCCGCGGGGATGGTGAAGGTCAGGCCCGGGAAGAAGTCATCGAGGTCCGAGGTGTAGGTCCCGGGGTCGATCGGGTGCGGATCCCCTTCCTGGTACACGGGCAGGGCTGCGGGCCCGCTTGACGCCAGCGGCGCGGAGGACGCCGATGGCACGGCGGAGGGCAGTGGCGCGACCGACGGGGTCACGGCCGGAGCCGCCGACGCGGTCGCCCCAGGCGTCGGCGACGGGGCCGAAGGTGGCGATCCGACCGCGCTCGAGCAGCCCAGCAGGGCGATCGACATCAGGCCGACGACCCCGATGGTCGACGCCGTGGCTCGACGATTCATCGTCATGGTGGGCTCCTACTCCCTCGTCGTAAGGCTCAACGTCTAGGGCTTGCCCGGCCGTTCCGGCTCCTGGAGCCGCGTCGACCAGCGTTCGTTGAGGATACGAGCCAGCGCCTCGGGTTCGCTGGGCTCCTCGCCGGATTCGAGCAGGTGCCGAGCCGCCTGCCCACGCATCTGCTTGGCGATGACCACGCCGATCCCGGCTCCCCCACCGGACTTCATGTCCACGTGCAGGTTGATCGTCCGATCACCACGGCCGGTCGGCATGCCCATCGCCTGGTAGTTCGGCGAGCGCAGGTCGAGGACCAGCCCGTCACGCCCCGCCGCGTCGGCCAGGACCGGGCCGAGCACCGGCCGCCAGGTGGGCTTGAGCCAGTCCATGCCGACCAGCCGCGAGCAGATGTGCAGGCGATACGGCGGAATCCGGTCGCTGGGTCGGACAAGGCCCCACAACGGCGACGCGACGACCAGGCTGCGCTCCGCCCGCTCAGCCGCCGCGTCCGACAGCGAGCCGGCGTCCAGCCCGGCGTGGAGCGGCCCGGTGTAGACCTCGAGCATGGGCACGGCCGGCAGCTCGCGCACGACCGCGTTCTGGGCGACCTGCGTCGCCACCGACGGCCCGACCTGCAACCGCTTGAACGCATCCGGACGGGCGCTCGTCGCGATCATCGCGTCCAGGACCTGGTTCCGCGTTGCCGTCAGCTCGTGGAATGACAGGGCGCCCAGGTCGACTGGGCGCCCTTGGCCCGGCGGCAGCCGTTTCGACTCCGACGGCGGCAGGATGATGAGCACGCGCTGAATCTACGGCAGTCGACCGCCGATGATGGTCGCAGCAGCAGCGCTTGCGGTCTCACTGCAGGCCGGGAAGCCGCAGTACACCTCGAAGCCGAGATTCCCGTCGACCACGACGAGACCGCTCACCGAAAGGCCCTGGCCCGAGCCCTCGCCGTATCCGGCTCGGGCGAATGGCGGGATCGTAATGTCGTCGATCACGACACCCGCCGGCACGCTCGACCGAGCCGCGTCGTAGAACGTATTGGCGACGTCCGGGGTTGATGCGGGCGGGGTGATGAACACCTTGACCTCGCTCAGACCGCTCTTGAACGTGCAGACTCGATCCGGATCGAGCGTGGTGCTGACCCCGGCACCGAGCTTCTTGCCCATCAGCGTCGAGGCCTCCTCCTGCGTGAGGAGGCTGCACGGGTCGATATCGCCCGGCGTGGGCTGGGCACTCGGGCTGCCGTTCGGGCCGGTGGACGGGCCGCTCGATGGCGCCGAAGAGCTCGGCGGCGCGACGATCGCACTGGCAGGCGGAGGTGCGACGGCGATGGGCGACGTTGGCGAGGCGGCGCCGGTCGCGCCCGCTCCGCTGGCATTGCAGGCGCCGACCAGGAGGCCAAGGCTCAGGATCGCGGCAACACGGCGGTTCGTAGTCATGGAGATCCCTTTCAGCGGCTCTGCAGGTTGAGGGTGATGGCGGCCGCGATCCGGTCGAGCGGGACGTCGGCCCGTTCGTTCACCTGTCGCGCGGCCTGCTCATCGGCGGCCTCGATGAGCGAGAAGACGACCTCGTCGGCGGGCATGAGGATCGAGCCCACGTGCGCCACCGGCGTCCCCTCGGCCGTCATGGACCGGGCGGCCCGCTCCAGGCTGGCCACCACGCGCTGGGCGATGGCCTCGTCAACGCCCGGCCAGTAGCGTTCGACGAGGAACGTTCGGGTCGGAGCTGAGCTGACGTGGTCCCGGTCCATCGAGGCGCACCGTAGGCTCCGGCCCCTGGTGGACGAAAGGGGTGATTACCCCGATCTGTCGCGCTCCGGCGCCTCTCCCATCCGCGCCCCGAGCTCCGCTCGTGAGCTGATCCCCAGCTTCTGGTAGACCCGCCCGAGCACGTTGCCGACGGTCTTTGGCGCGAGGAAGACGCGCTCGGCGATCTCCCGGGTGGTCAGGCCGGTTGCCGCCAGCTCGGCCACCTGGCGTTCGGTCTCGGTCAGGTCATGCGGTGCGTGGGGCCGCAGGCCGACGCGGGCCAGCTCGGCCCTGGTGCGTTCGGCCCAGACCGGTGCGCCGAGCCCTTCGAAGAGCTGGAGCGCCTCCTGGAGTCGCTCATCCGCCAGGCGCTTCTCCTTGCGCCGGCGGTGGACCTGGCCCAGGGCCAGCAGGGTCCGAGCGCGCTCGAACGGCATCGGCAGGTGATCGTGCGCGACCAGGGCTCGCTGAAGCGAGTCGAGCGCGGCGTCCGGCTCACCGCGGGCCGCCTGGACGAGACCGCGGCCACGGGCTCCGATCGCGAGTGTCCAGGGCGTCGGCGCCACTCGGCCGGCGTGCTCGAGCCAGTCGACGATGGCCTCCGCACGCTCGATCTCGCCGATCGCCAGGGCCGCCTCGAGCCGATCGGCGTCGATCTTGAAGCGCCCCGGATGGCGGGTCCCGCTGGCCGTCGCTGCTCGCTCGGCGGCCGTCAGCTGGGCATCGGCCTCGTTGACGTCGCCGGTCGACAGGGCCGCGAACCCCAGGATGTGCCGGTGGTACACCTCGAGGGCCAGGTCGCCGCTGGCCAGCGCCAAGCCCAGGCCTTCGGTGGCCAGGCGTTGCGCCTCCGCGACCCTGCCATCGTGGGCCGCCACCAGGGCCAGGCCCCGCAGGCGCCACGCCGGGAACAGGTCCGCACCTTCGCGTCCGTAGCCCTCGTCCGCCGCTTCGGCGCTCCGCCGAGCGGCCGGCCAGTCGCCCCGGAACAGCTGCAGGCCGGACAGCGACACGAGGTTGAACGGATCGTCGCCACCAGGCCCCGATTTCGCCTCGATCAGGCGCTCGGTCATCGCGATGGCCCGGTCCACGTCGTCGAGCTGGCGGGCGAACCCGTAGGCGATCCCGTCGGCACCGTCGTGCTCCCACGACCGCCCGCTCTCGGTGATCAGGCTCGTGCCCCGCTCGATCTCGTCGGTCAGCAGGCCGCGCACGAGCCCGAACTCCGAGCTTGCGTGCAGCAGCAGCACGTTCGCCCGCAGGTCCGGGTCGACCTTTGATTCGTGGCCGGGCCGATCACCCGCGTCCTGGAGGAGCTCGACGGCCTCGGTCACCAGCCGATTGCCTCGCTCCAGGTCGACCTGCATCACCAGGAACGACGTCCGGCCGAGCACCTTGGCCCGCAGGATCGGTTCATTGCCCACCTCGGCCAGGGCTGCGTCCCCGAGCCGGACGGCATCGGGGGTCTGGCCGTGGTAGTAGCGCATGACCGCCCGGAGGCTCAGGGCCTCCGCGCGGGCCGGACCGGCTGGCGCCTTGGCAATCGCCGCTTCGAGGATCGTGTCGGCCTGGACGACCTCCGAGACATCGATGAACAGGCACTCCGCGGCGAGCGTCGCCCGGCGGATTGCCTCGTCGCCGAGCGATTCTGGCGTCAGCTCGCTGGCCCGTTCATAGAGCGACGCGGCATCGAGCGTGGCGCCACGATCGCGGCTTGCCGCGGCCGCGGCCTCCAGCGCCGCGGCGACCTGCTCGTCGCGGCCCGCGGTCGCCCCGGCGAGGTGGCGCGCCCGGGCGTCGTCGGAGGTCGCGGTCCGGGCAAGCACGGCGTGGACCTGGCGAAGCTCGTCCGGGCTCGCCCGCGAGACGACGGCCTGGGCCAGGAGCGGGTGGCTGAACCGGATCACGCCGTTGTCGACAGCCGCGACGCCAGCTTCGATCGCGGGCTCGAGCGCCGCAGGGGCCGCCGGGTCTGCCCGAACGAGCGCATCGAGGGTGGGCTCGGCCGCGACGGCGCCGAGCAGCAGCGCTGCGCGAGTGGCCACGGGCAGGGCGCCGATCCGGGCCTCGACCAGGTCGCCCAGCGTCTCCGGGATCGGCAGGCGCTCGCCCGGTGTCACGACCGCTCCGGATCGGGCGAGGTCGCGGGCAATCTCGAGTGCGTAGAACGGGTTCCCGCCCGACGCCTCCTCGATCCGGACCAGGACCAGGCGCGGGAACGACCGGCCGGACCGAGCCAGGAAGAGCTGGTGCAACGCCGCCAGCGGCAGCGGGCCGACGTGGAGCCGCTCGCGCCACTCGGCGCGGACGCCGGTCGTCAGCTCCAGGACCGGAGTCCCGGGCTCGCCGCGGACGGCGAGCAGGACGCCCGCCGGCCGATCGACCAGGCGCCGGATCGCGTAGGCCAGGACCGCTGCCGAGGCGTCGTCGAGCCACTGGGCGTCGTCGATCGCGATGACCAGCGGCCGCCCGCCGGCGAGCGCGCGCAGGAGCGTTGCCGTGGCCACCGACAGCGTCCGCTGGTCCGGCAGCTGGCCGGACGGTTCGGCTCGCAGGACCGCGATCTCGAGGGCGTGCCGCTGCACGCTGGGCAGGCTGGCAAGCTCAGCGTCCGTGACATCGGACAGCAGGTCCGTCAGGCCACCCAGGGTGAGCGTCCGCTCGGATGCCGCCGGCGCCGCCCGGAGGACCCGGGCTCCGGATGCTTCGGCGCGCTCGATCCCGGCTCGCCAGATCGACGTCTTGCCGATCCCCGCGTCGCCGTCGATCAGCAGGCTCGCCAGCCCCGTTGTCGCCAGCTCGAGCATCCGGTCGACGGCCTCGAGCTCGGCTGCCCGCCCGATCAGGTCCGCGTTCATACCGTCACACCGGGTCGCAAGCCCCGCGGGGCTACCGCTCCCCCGCTCGCGCCCGGTGGCTGTTCCGCCAGGCACCCGGCGTCACTCCGGTCGCCTTCTTGAATGCCCGGCTGAAGGCTGCCTCCGATTCGTAGCCCGCATCGTGGGCGGCCTCGGCCACCGTCGCTTCCGCCTGGCTCAGGCGGTCGGCGGCGAGGCGCATCCGCCAGCCGGCGAGGTAGCGCATCGGTGGCTGGCCGACGAGGCGGCTGAAGCGTTCGGCGAACGTTGAGCGTGATGCGCCGGCCTCCCGGGCGAGCGACGCGGTCGTCCACGGCTCCGTCGGGGCCGAGTGGATCAGGCTCAGGGCCCGGCCAACGATCGGGTCACCGAGGCCATCGATCCAGCCCGGCGCACCCAGCGCGAGATGCGAGCGCACGGTCTCGATGAACATCGACTCGCTGAGACGCTCGCGGACCGACGCCGAGCCGGCACCTTCGACCTCGGCCAGGGCGAGCTCGACCAGGCGCCCGAGGCGGCCGGTCGCCTGGCGCACGACCAGCATCCGCGGCAGCGCCTCGAGCAGCGGGTTGAACGGCGGGGCGTCGGTGCCCAGGAAGCCGCACACGAACGTGGTCCGCTCGGCGTCGGCCGGTCCGCGGCTGAAGCTGGCCGGGATCGATCCGTCGGCGACACCGGCCAGCAGCCCGCGGATCGCTCCGGCATCGGCCGTGCCCGCTGGCGGCGTGGCCAGATCCTGCGTCAGGAAGTAAGCATCACCGCGGGGATAAACGACCACGTCGCCGCGCTCCAGGGCGACCGGCCGGAGGGCTCCGCCGCCATCGGGGGCCTCGAGACCGGTCCAGCAGCCACCGGCGACGATGACGTGGTACGAGAGCACGGTCCGGGTGTGGGCCCCCAGGCCCGGCGCGAGCTCGACACCGGGTGGCACCTGGATCGCCGGCCAGGGCCCCGCGGCATCGACGGTGTAGTACAGGGCGCGCGTGAAGTGGATCGAGCGCAGGACGTCCGACAAGGGGTCGTTCGCGGCCGTGGCCGGACGGTCGGGCAGGGATTCCGGACGCTTGATCATGGACACGGCGGTCTCACCGCTCCGACACTTGGCGCATGAACACCCCAACCGCCACCCAACCCGGTTCCAGCGCCCAGACCCAGGGCCAGGCCGTCGCGCAGGTTCGCCGGCGCCTCGACGAGATCTGGCCGGCCGGCGCGGCGCGCGACTTCGAGCGCCTCGAGTCGTTCCACCTGTACGGCCCCACGTTCACGATGTTCAAGGACGGCAAGCCGCGCGGCGATGCGGAGGCGTGCGCCGCCGGCGAGCGGGCCTTCTTCGGCATGCTCGAGCAGCAGTCGGTGGAGATGAACGACCTGGCGATCAACGTGGTTGGCGACGCGGCGATCGCGACGTTCAATGGCCGCTTCTCGGGCCGGATCGCCGGCAACGCTGTGGGCGTCGAGCAGCAGGTCACGATGGTCTTTGCCCGGGTCGATGACGACTGGAAGATCATCCACGAGCATATGTCGCTGATCGGCGGGCCGAGCGCGGGCGGACCGCCCCCCGGCGCGGGAGGGCCACCCCAAAGGTGATCGCGTAGCGTTCCAATGAGCCTCCTCGGAGCAGATTTCTGCGACCACGCTAGTCTGCGACTTGATGAAAGGCCAGATCTGAGGTGGCTGGAACGCACGGTGCACCAGCCGCGGTCGCCCTCGCCGGCGTCCATCGCAACTTCGGCTCGGTCCGTGCGGTCGATGGCATCGACTTCCACCTCGAGCTGGGCGAGATCGTCGCGCTCCTCGGCCCGAACGGTGCGGGCAAGACCACCACGATCGACATGATCCTGGGCCTCGGGGCGCCCGACCAGGGCACCGTCACCGTCCTGGGGATGGCGCCCGCAGCGGCCATCTCGCGCGGCCTGGTGTCGGCGGTGATGCAGACCGGCGGGCTGCTCAAGGACCTCACGGTGCGCGAGACGATCCGGCTCACGGCTTCGGTCTTCGCCGATGCGCGGCCGGTCGACGAGGTGCTCGAGCGAGCCGGGATCACCGGGATCGGCGATCGGCTGGTGGGCAAGTGCTCCGGCGGCGAGCAGCAGCGACTGCGCTTCGCCCTGGCCCTCCTGGCCGATCCGGCCCTGATGGTCCTCGACGAGCCGACGGCCGGCATGGACGTCGAGGGCCGGCGCGACTTCTGGACCGCCATCCGCCACGACGCGGACCTGGGCCGGACGGTCCTCTTCGCCACTCACTACCTCGAGGAGGCCGACGCCTACGCGGACCGGATCATCCTGCTCCGGCAAGGCCGAATCGTGGCCGACGGCACCGCCTCCGAGGTGCGCAACCTGTCAAGCGGGCGGTCGGTCCGGGCGACGCTTCCAGAGGCCAATCAGGCCGTCCTCTCCGCCCTGCCGGGCGTTCGCTCGGTCGAGATCCGCGGCGATCGGGTCCTGATCCAGACGCTCGATTCGGATGCGGTGGCGCGCTACCTGCTGAGCTCGACCCCCGCCCGGGACCTGGAAGTGGTCGCCCATAACCTCGAAGAAGCCTTCCTCGCCCTGACCGGCGATACGGCACCGGGCGATGGTCCAGGCACTGAGGAGGCGAGCGCGGCATGACGGCGTCTGTGCCCGACCAGCAGCGCTCGTACAAGACTCGCCGTCAGCCGCCGCTGGGCGGATTCAACCTGACCTTCCTGGGGATCGAGATTCGGCGCCTGCTGCGCAACCGGCGGACGGTCGTCCTGACCCTGGTCGTCCCATCGTTCGTGTTCCTGCTCCTCAGGAACAACGCGAAGATCGAGTCCGCCGGGTTCGAGATCACCGGTGCCACGACCATGATCGGGATCGCGGTCTACGGCGCGATGCTCGCCGCTACCTCGGGCGGGGCGATGGTCTCGATCGAGCGAGCGCTGGGCTGGAGCCGGCAGCTGCGGCTGACGCCCTTGCGCCCGGTGGCGTATATCGGGATCAAGGTCCTGATCGCGATGCTCCTGGGCCTGACCTCGGTCATCGTGGTCTACACCGAGGGCGCGCTGAGCGGCGTGGACATGGTCCCGACGGCCTGGATCCTGACCGGCGTCCTGGCCTGGGGCGCCTCGTTCGTCTTCGCCGCCTTCGGCCTGTTCATGGGCTACCTCCTGCCGTCGGAAAACGTGATGCAGGCGATCGGCCCAGTCCTGGGGATCTTCTCGCTCTTCGGCGGCTTGTTCGTGCCCCTGAGCCTGTTGCCCGCGGCGATGCAGAACATTGCCCCGTTCATGCCGACCTACGGAGTGGCCGAGATCGCCCGCTTCCCGCTGGTTGGCGGCCCGTTCGACCCGACCTGGGTCCTCAGCGTGGTGGTCTGGACCGCCGCGTTCATCCTCGCGGCGACCTTGCTCTTCAGGCGCGACACACGCCGGACGTAGGCTGCGCGATACGCAAACGTTGGCAGGAGGCTCGATGACGACAGTCGAAGAAGGGCTCCAGGCCCAGGTCCGGAACATTGAAGCAACCTACGGTCGATCGATCGGCGACTGGGTCGAGCTGATCCGGGCAAGCGGCAAACGTCGCCACGGCGAGATCGTGTCGATGCTCAAGATCGACTACGGGCTCAGCCACGGGTCTGCTAACCGGGTCGCCCTGGTGGCCCTGGACGCGATCAATGCCAAGCCCGTCGCGGCCGACCCAGCCACGGACCTCTATCCCGCCGCCCGACAACATCTCCTGCCGATCCATCACGAGCTGATGGCGCGCATCGCGGCGCTGGGGCCTGACATCGAGGTAGCGCCGAAGAAGGGCTACCTCAGCATTCGACGCCGCAAGCAATTCGCGATGCTCAAGCCGGCGGCGCGGCATGTCGACGTCGGATTGAACCTGCAAGGACAGCGCGTAGGTGGTCGCCTGGAGTCGGCCGCGACCTTCAACGCCCTGTTCACCCACCGGGTGCGGATCGGGTCGATCGGTGAGATCGACGACGAGCTGGCCGGTTGGCTGAGCGACGCCTACGACCGGGCGGGCTGAACGCAGCTTGTCGCGATCAGGCGGTCGCGCCCGTCGCGAACCAGCCGAGGACGCGCATCGCCCGGAGCGTGTTCCAGCGGCTTGGCTGGCCCTCACCCAGGTCGAGCGCGAGGTGGGACGCGCCCTCGTGGACGTCCTGGAGCGGCCACCGGCCGTCGGCGCCCTGGTTGCCCTGGACGACGCCGATTGCTTCGGCAACCCGCTCGTCAGGCGTGACCCCAGCGTCGCGCAAGTAGTCGAGCCCG
>DATGGC010000216.1:0-1955 GCA_035308745.1 Candidatus Limnocylindrales bacterium
GGCCTGGCCGTCCTGATGGCCCTGGTCACCTATCCGAGCCGGGCGATCCCGCTCCTGGCGCCGGGCTTCGACCGCCTGCCGCCGCGGGCCCTCGAGTATCTGCGCCTGGTCGGTCCGGCGGTCCTTGCCTCAATCGCCGCATCGCAGATCTTCGTGACCCCGGCCACGTCGGGCAGCGGCGGCTCGTTCCACATCGGGATCGAGTGGCTCGCCGTCGCGGCCTGCGTCGCCAGCGTGGCCTGGCGGCGCAACCTGCTCCTGGGGATCGTCCTGGCCGTGGCCATCGTGGCCGGCGCTCGAGCCCTTGGTCTCGCCGGCTAGCGCCGGCCTGGCCGGCTGACGGCTCGCCTGGCCGGACCGCTGGCCTGGCCGGTCAGGGATCGCGGACGGCGTCGGCCTCGATCTCGACCAGCAGCGACGGCTCGATCAGCGACTTGATCTCGACGATCGTGGCCGCCGGGCGGATCCCGGCGAAGCGCTCACCCATGGCCTCCAGGATCGCCTGGTTGCGGGCCATCCTCGTGGTGAAGATCCGGACCCGAACGATGTCCTGGCGGGCGAAGCCGGCCTCGTGCAGCGCGCGCTCGATGATCTCCAGGATCGCCCGGGCCTGGCCGCCCGGGTCGTTGGGGTGGAGCGATCGACCGTCGGGACCGGCGTCCGTCGTGCCCGACACCCAGCAGGCATTGCCCACCACGATGGCCCGGCTATAGCCGTAGCGCGCTTCGTAGGGGCCGCCGGAGGAGATCCGGCGGCGCTCGGCGCGGACCATCGTCAGGCGCGGTGGGGCCGCCACGACCCGACGAGCGGATCGCGTCCGACCGCCAGCAGGAGCCCGGCCAGGAGGGTCGTCCGGGGCACGATCGAGTCCACCTCGAGGTACTCGCTCGGTGAATGGTCGTTGCCGCCGATCGGACCCAGGCCGTCGAGCGTCGGGATTCCGAGCCCGGCCGTCGTATTCGCGTCGGACGCCCCGCCGGTCGAGGCGTCGGCCAGCGCGAAGCCGAGCCGGGCCGCGATCGACTGGGCATGCTCGACGAGGCGCACGCTCCGCTCGAGGCGCTCCATCGGCTGGTGGCGCGCCGTCTCGGCCACGCTGACATGGGTATCGGCCACGGCGGTCTTCGCGGCGATCGCCCGGACGGCGGCCTCGGCCTCGGCCAGCGAGCCGGCGCTGGTGGCCCGCAGGTCGACTTCGAGGATGGTTTCCTCGGCCACGACATTGGGCCGCGTGCCGCCCTTGACCACCCCGACGTTGACCGTGACCCCCGGCCAGCGTCCGTTGAGCGCCTGGAGCTCGATCACCTGGTGGGCCGCGGCGAGGATTGCGTTGCGGCCCTTCTCGGGCTCGACCCCAGCGTGGGCGGCCCGGCCGTGGACGGTCAGGCGCAGGTCGACCGTTCCCTTGCGCGCCGAGACGATGTCGCCGTTAGCCCGGGCGCATTCGAGCACGAAGCAGACGTCCGAGGCGAGCGCCAGCTCGCGGATCACCGGCGTGCTCGAGATCGAGCCGATCTCCTCGTCCGGATTGGCCACGAAGACGAGCCGCTCGAACGGCAGCTCGGCCCGCGGCTGGCGGCCGGGCAGCGCTGAATCGTCGTCGCCCTCGCCCAGCGAGATCAGGGCCAGGATCGCGTAGAGGCCCGCCAGCAGGCCGCTCTTCATGTCGGTCACGCCGGGACCGCGGGCGATTCCGGCATCGATCCGGAGCGGTCGCTCGGCGGCGGTCCCTTCCGGAAAGACGGTGTCGAGGTGGCCGATCAGGAGCGCCCGCGGCGCGCCTTTCCGGCCGCTGAACGTCCCGACCACCGTGTTGCCCAGGGTCGGGTGGGCATGGATCTCGACCTGCGCGCCGAGCCGCTCGAGGAAGCCGGCGGTCCAGTTGCCGACGTGGTCGACACCCGCCTTGGTGTAGCTGCCGCAGTCGACGTTGACCAGCGTGGCGAGGTCCTCGA
>DATGGC010000217.1:0-3293 GCA_035308745.1 Candidatus Limnocylindrales bacterium
CCGTCGCGGTGGACCGTGCCGCTGTCGTCGACGTAGCCGCGGGGCAGGACGAAGGCGAACTCGGTTCGCACGGCGCCCTGCCCCGGGACCTCGTCGACCAGCCGGGGCAGGCTGTCGACGGGACTCATGTCAGACCCGCTCGAGCTCTTCGCAGACGATGCTGATCTCTTCCATCAGCACCTCGTTCGAGCCCGCCTTGAGGGTGCCCATGGTGACCTTGGACACCCAGCCGTTGGTGAAGTTGTAGCGGGTAATCTCGCCACCCTCGTAGTCGTTGAGGATGATCGAGCCGTTCTTGCGGGCGGTCGCGACCTTGCCCTGGTACATCGAGTAGTGCCAGTCCCAGAGCGCCTTCGACGAGTTCTTGGCTCGTTTCAGGGTGATCGTCGGCGGCTTGCGCGCGCCGGGCAGCTTCTTGATCATCGGCTTGCCGTCCTTCATGTTCTCCTTGAGCTCGATCACGTCGATCTCCGAGGTGATCCCGCTGAGCTCCGAGAACTGGGCGATCTCCACGCCGTCGATCTCGACCGCGAAGTGGTAGGACGCAATCGCGTCGTTGGGCAGACTGGGCAGGCCAGCGGCCATCGGGTGCTCTCCTTTGCGCTAGACGTCGATGGGTTGGCTATTCGGCCAGGGACGTGCCGCCCGAGAACTGGGCGATCCGGAAGATCACGAACTCGGCCGGCTTGACCGGGGCGATCCCGATCTCGACGACGAGCTGGCCGGCGTCGATCACCTCGGACGGGTTGGTCTCCGAGTCGCACTTGACGTAGAAAGCCTCCTGGGGCGTCGCGCCGAAGAGGGCTCCGTCGCGCCAGGTGCGCACGAGGAAGGCGTTGATCGTCCGCCGGACGCGCTGCCAGAGGGCCATGTCGTTCGGTTCGAAGACGACCCACTGGGTGCCGCCGATGACCGACTCCTCGATGTAGTTGAAGAGCCGCCGGACGTTGACGTAGCGCCAGGCCGGATCGCTCGAGAGGGTCCGCGCACCCCACACCCGGATGCCCCGTCCGGGGAATGCCCGGATGCAGTCGATGCCGACCGGGTTGAGCTGGTCGTGCTCGGACTTGGTGAGCTGGAGCTCGAGCGAGATGGCGCCCCGGACCACTTCGTTGGCCGGTGCCTTCCAGACGCCCCGGGTATCGTCGTTGCGGGCCCAGATGCCGGCCATGTGGCCGCTCGGCGGCACGAACCGGGCCTGCCCGGCGACCGGGTCGAAGACCTTGATCCAGGGCCAGTACAGGGCGCCGTACTTCGAGTCGTAGCCGGCCTTGTCCATCCGCCATTCCTTGACCTGCTGGGCGTTCAGGCCGGGAGGCGCGTCGAGGATCGCCAGGCGATCGCCCATCAGCTCGCAGTGCGCGAGCATCGCCAGCTGGATCGCCTGGAGTCCCTCGAGGTCGATCACGCCCTGCTGGTAGAGGGCCATGACATCCGGCGCGGCCAGCATCGTGACCTCGTCGATCGCCTCCAGGCCGGCAAAGCCGGTCCGGTCGGCGGCATTGCCGGCGTAGTCGTCCGGCGCGACCTGGACGGCCATCGCAGCCCCGCCGCCGACGAGCGACGACTTGCCGCTGACCGGGGCCAGGGCCGTGGTCGAGGTCTCCTCGACGCGGACCAGCTTGGACGCCGCCTTGACCGCGGTGGCCACGTTCTGCTTGCCCTTCTTGAGGGTCACGTTGTCGTACGTCTCGGTGTCGGCCCCGGAGCGGCTGACCACGAGCTTGAAGACGCCCTCGCCGGGTTGCGACGGCTCGCTCACCTCGACGTTGATGTCGTTGCCGACCGGGCCATTGTCAAGGGCCGTCAGGCGCAGGGCGGTGGCGCCCTTCTCGTCGGCCGCGGCCAGGTCCAGGTGGGCGGCGGGCTGGTTGCCGTCGGCACCGATCCGGACGATGTAGGCCGCGCCGCCGCCGTTCAGGAAGTAGCCGTAGACCGCATGGGCCAGGTACGAGCCGTCCATGAAGTCGCCGAACGACTGGACGAACTGGCTCCAGTTGGTGACCAAGGTGGGCGTGTTGGCCGGTCCCTGGGCGGCCAGGCCGACGAACGCCGCGACGGCGGTGCCGACGCCCTCGATCGGGCGAGATCCGGCTTCGACCTCCTCGACATACACGCCGGGCGACAGGTAGCTAGGCATTCAGACGCCCTCCAAGGCTGCGCTGCTCAGGCTGCGATGGTCATACGACTGGTTGGAGCGTCGGCCCGGGCCGCCGGCCGATCAAGGCCCCGAGGTGCGGCAATCCGGGCCGCTGCTGGTGCCCCAATGGGCAGCCCGCCATCCGCCCGATCGGCCGCCCGGACGGGCCGGTCCGCCCGATTGGCTGCCCGAATGCCGGTCGCGGCGGGCCGGGCGGAGGGCGGACCATGCTCCGGATGATCCAGGACGTCGACGAGACGCTGCTTGCCCTGGTCCGCGCCGAAGCGCTGGGCGGGTCCGCGGTCGAGGTCGCCTTCGATGCACCCACCCGGGAGTGGGTGGCCAAGCGCAACGGGCCGACGGTCGACCTCTACCTGTACGACATCCGCGAGGACATGGCCCGCCGCGAGGTCCAGTGGGAGCGGGTCGCCGACTCGGCCGGGCGGATCACCGAGCGCCGGCCGCCGCCCCGCCGATTCAAGCTGTCGTACATGGTCACGGCCTGGACGCAGCGGCCCGAGGACGAGCACCGGCTCCTGTCGAGCCTGCTGGGCTGCTTCATCCGCCACGAGCGGCTGGCGCCCGCCGACTGCGCCGGGGGTCTCGCCGACCAGCCGGTGCCGCTGATCATCACCACCGCCCTGCCCCTCGGCAGCGACCGCTCGATCGCCGATGTCTGGTCGGCCCTGGGTGGCGAGCTGAAGCCGTCGATCGACGTGATCGTCACCGCCCCGTTCGTCGTCGACGTGGCCCAGCCGGCCGGACCGCCGGTCCTCGAGGAACCTCGCCTGGCGATCGTCACGCCCAACGGCAACGAAGAGGCCGGCGGCAGCCGGCGCGGCCCCCGGGCCGGCGCGCCACCGGCCCAGCCGGCCGGACCCGACGAGACGCGGCGCTCGGGCAGCGACAAGCAGCCCGGCCGGATCGTGCGCGTCCGCGGGATCGACCGATGATGGGCCGGCGATGACCGGCCGGTCGATCGGGTCCTGAAGCTCGCGCACGCGAACCGTCCCGTGATGCCTGCCGCCATCGATCCCGACCGCTACCTGCACGACCGGCTGGCGATCCTCGCCGCCCGGGTGGCCGAAGCCGTTGGCCGGCGGCGAGCCGACGATCCCGATCCGAGCGACCGGTTCCGGGGCCTGTACATCTC
>DATGGC010000218.1:0-5816 GCA_035308745.1 Candidatus Limnocylindrales bacterium
CGGCCTCAGCCGTCCTGGCCCGGCCAGAGCGCCGCCTGCCAGGCGCCCAGCAGCGCCCGGCGCCGGTCCAGCCGGTCGGGCAGCCGGAGGGGCACGTCGCGCAGGTCGATCAACAGGCCGCCGAGGCCGCCGCCGACCTCGATCCGGGCATGCCTGGCCCGGCGCCCGATGTCGACCTGGTCCCGGAAGCGGAACTCGGCGATCCCGATCTGGCCGGGTGGCAGGTCGACCAGCTGCAGGCCGCCGGGCACGAGATCCACCTCGCTCGAGCCGGATTCGCCGTGGATCACAAGCTTGCCGGCAGTCTTGCCGGCGCGGACGCCGGCCGGCGTGACGACCGTGCCGAGGGGCACCAGGAGGTCCTCCGCCAGCTCGGCGAGCACCTCCCGGCGACGGTCCTGGTCGTCGATCATGCCCAGCGGGCCCAGGACCCGGGCATGGTCCCAGGCCAGCTGGCTCGCCCCGGGCCGGCGGACCACGTCGGCCACGGCCAGGGCGATCGCCGGACCGGGCGCCACGGCCCAGGCCCCGCCGGCCACCACGATCAGGTCGGGCGCGGGCAATCCGCTGATCTCGGGCGTCGCGGCGACGAGGCGCTCGAGGGCGGCCCGGGCCGCCGCGTAGCGCACCACGGCCCCGGCGCCGTAGGCCTCGCCCCACGGCGTCAGGCGCAGCTCGCGCAGCCGGTCGCGCATCCGGTGCCGGTCGAGGGCGATCGAGGACCAGGCCAGGACGCCGTCGACGAGGCCGTCGTCGGGTTCGCCGGGCGGCACCAGGGCCGCCGCGTCGACGTAGGCGGGTGCCGCCTCCAGGCCATCGGGCCCGGCGCTGACCCGGGTCCCGCCGGTCAACCCGATCTCGACCAGCTCGACGCGCCGGTCGAGGATCGCGGCCAGGTCGACGATCGAGCGGACCAGCGCGTGGCGCCCGTCGTCCGAACCGGGGTGGATCGCGTCGAGCAGCTGGCGCAGGCCGGCGCCCGCCGGCTCGCCCGCGGTCGCCGCCGGACCGAAGGGTGGCGGCGCACCGGCCGCGTCGGGCGCGAAGCGGCCGGCCTCACCCCGGAGCAGGCCGGCCAGGACGATCGGCCGGGCCGGGTCGCGGCCGGCGATCGCCGCCCCGAGGACGGCCAGGCTGGTCACCGCCGGCTTCGGATCGAGGGCCGGCGATTCGCCGGCGGCCAGGACGATCGCGGCGACATCGCGCTCGAGGGCCAGGCGGGCCATCGCGACCGGATCCGAGACCTCCAGGCTGAGGCCGTCGGCGCGCCAGCCGGCCGTGGCCGCCAGGCGCTCGACGGCGGCCCGCTCGCGCTCGCTGGTGGCCAGCACGACGAGGCGTGGCATTGGGGCCGTCCGAGCCACGAGGCGCTCGACGCTGCCGAGGTCCGGCGCGAGGGCGAGATCCGCGCCCAGGGCCGGGTCGGCGGCCGTGAACCGGGCCGCCACCCGGGCAACCAGGACCTCGAGGTCGCCGCCGGCCGGCTCGGCGTCCGCGGCGAGGAGACGGACCCGTCCGTTGACCGGTCCGAGCAGGGCGACCGAGCTGGTGGCCGACCCGAGGTCGAGCGCGAAGGTCGCGCGCTGGTCGCTCGTCACCCGCCCATGCTACCCGGCCGGGCGGCGGCGGGTGTCAGGCGTCGAGCGTGTCGTCCTCGTCCCACTCCTCGAGCCGCTCGATCAGCTGCTCGATTCCGATGTCGTCGGCGAGGAGCTCGGTCGCCGAGCTGACGTCTCCGCCGAACAGGCCGTGGAGGGTCGGATCGAAGAAGAGCATGGCGTTGCTGCCCAGCGGGCGATAGGGCCGGCTGGCGTTCAGGAAGTAGACCGCCGGAGCGGCCAGGCCGCGCAGGTGGATCTCCCGGGCGACCCGGTCGACGAGCTCGTCGCGCTGCTCCTCGGTGCGCTCGGGTGGCAGCATCACGGCCGATCGCCGCCGGTTGCCGCGGCCGCCTGGGCAGTGCTCGCGTGGAGGGCCGCCTCGAACGCGGCGTAGGCCGACGCGCCACGCAGGGCGAAGGTCACGACATCGATCGAAGGTGAGCTGGGCAGCTCCTCGTGGACCGCGGCCAGGGTGATCTGGGCGGCCTCGTCGAGGGGGTAACCGCCGACCCCGGTGCCCAGGGCCGGGAAGGCGATGCTGGCCACGTCGTTCTCGCGGGCCCGGGCCATCGCGCTGCGCACGGCAGACCGGATCGCGACCGCGCTCGTGCGCCGGTCGCGGTCGAGCGACACGGCGTGGATCACGAGCCGGGCCGCCAGCCGGCCGGCCGGCGTGACGACGGCGTCGCCCACCTCGACCGGGCCCTGGCGGACCGCGTCGAACTCGATCGAGTCACCGCCGGCCCGCTTGATCGCGCCGCCGACGCCGGTCGCCATCCACAGGCTGGGGTTCGCGGGGTTGACGATCGCGTCGACCTCCAGGTCGCAGATATCCCCGTTCCAGAGCTGAATCCGTGCCACCAAACCTCCACCCTGCCAGCGTCCGAACGCCCAGCAGTACCAGCCCGGCATGGTACACCCGGGGCAATCGGCGAGACATGGCCGTAACCACTTCCCAGGAGATCGTGGTGCGGGCTCGCGCCACTTCGAGGGCCGTGATCTGCTCGCCGCCCTGCTCCCCGATCAGCACGAATTCGTCGTCGACGCCGACCGGCGCACCGGGCACATCGGTCACGTCGGCCATCACCGCATCCATCGCCACGGTCCCCACCAGCGGGACCCGGACGCCACGCACGAGGGCCTCGGCCCGGTTCGAGCTGGCCCGCGACCAGCCGTCGCCGTAGCCCAGGGGCAGGGTCGCGATCCGGCTGGGCCGGCTCGTCGTGAAGCTCGGGCCGTAGCTGATCCCGCTGCCCGCGGGCAGGTCGACGACCCGGATCGGCCGGGCATGGAGCGCGAGGACCGGCAGCAGGCCGGCGGCCAGCGATCCGCCCCTCGATTCGGCGGGCAGGTCGTCGGGCGGCAGGCCGTACAGTGCCAGCCCGATCCGGACGCCGTCGAGGAGCGGCCCGGTCCCGGCCAGCAGCCCGCCACTGGCGGTCAAATGGCGGCGCGGTGGGCGGAGCGCCCCTCCGACCAGGGCCTGGGCACCCAGGCCCGCGACCGCGGCCAGGAGGTGATCGGCCTGGCGGCCGGTCCGGGCCTCGTCGGCCGGCGCCTGGAGGTGGGACCAGATGCCGCCCAGGCGGACGCCCGGGGCGGCCGCGATGCGGGCCACGATCGAACCCGCCTCCGCCGGCTCGATCCCGCCCCGGCCGAGGCCGGTCTCGAGCTCGAGGTGGAGCTCCAGCTGGTGCGGCGCCCGGCGCCGGCCACCGGCCCGGGCCGCGCCGCGGGCGGCCTCGATCGCGGCCAGCGTCCGCTCGAGCAGGACCACATCGGCGACGGTCAGGGCGATCCGCCGCCGGGCCGCCTCGGGGGCATGCTCGGGCGGGATCGGGAAGAGGACCAGGATGGGCAGCTCGAGGCCCGCCTCGCGCAGCTCGACCGCCTCGTCGAAGGTGGCGACGGCCAGGCCGTCGGGCGGCGCCGGGTCCGCCTCGAGCGCCCGGCCGACCGGCAGCGCGCCATGGCCGTAGGCGTCGGCCTTGAGCACGACATCGAGCCTCGTCCCGGGCGGCAGGGCGGCCCGCAGGAGGGCGAGGTTGGCGCTCAGGCGACCCAGGTCGAGCTGGAGCCAGGCCGTCCTGGGCAACTGGATGCCGGCGAGCAGGCCCGACTCGCTGGCCGGCTCGCTGCCCGGTTCGCCAGGCTCGCTCAGCTCTGGCTCCCGCCCGGGCGGACCCCGAAGCCCAGCTTGCGCTCGGCGGTCCTGCGTGCGCGGGTCGCCGCCAGGCGCTTGCGGGCAAGGGCGATCTCGAAGGGCAGGTCGGAGGCCAGCAGGCCGGCATCGCCCAGCCGGTCGCGGATCGACTCTCCGGCGGTGCCGTGCAGGAAGACCCCCAGCCGGGCGGCCGCGAACGGCTCGAGGTGCTGGGCCAGGAGGGCGCCGATCGTGCCGCTCAGGACATCGCCGGTCCCGCCGCTGGCCAGGGCCGGGTTCTCGAAGCCCGCCCGGGCGAGCCGCCCATCGGGGGCGGCGATCACGGTCCGGGCGCCCTTGAGGACCACGACCTGGCCCCAGCGCCGGGCGGCATCGACGGCCGCCGCGGCCCGGGCATCGTCGTCGGCCAGCAGGTCGCCGTCGGCACCGGCGGCGATCCCGCTCGCGGCTCGCAGCCGGGCGAACTCGCCGGTGTGGGGGGTCAGGACGCACGCCCGGTGAACGTCCAGCCACCACTCGTCGTGGGCCGCCAGCGAGCGCAGCGCCTCGGCGTCGACGACCGCCGGCGGGGTGCCTTCGTCGGCGACGGACAGCAGCCGGCGGATCAGCTCGACGGTGGCCAGGCCCGGCCGGAGGCCGGGTCCGACGACCAGCGCATCGTGCTCGTGGTCGAGGATTCGGGCGAGGGCATCCTCGGGCTCGACCTCCTCGACGTCGTCCTCGGGCAGCGCCATCGTGGTCGCCTCGACGACCTTGGCGGCGAACAGGGGCTGGAGCGATTCGGGCACGGCCAGGGCGACGAGCCCAGCACCGGCCCGGCCCGCGGCGAGGCAGACCAGGAGCGCCGAGCCGGCGTAATCGAGCGAGCCGGCCACGACCAGCAGGCGCCCGAAGGTGCCCTTGTGGCCGCGCGCCGAGCGCTCGGGCAGGAGGGCGCCGGCCGTGGCGTCGGTCAGCTCCTCGATCGGGGGCACCTCAGCCGGCACGGGTGTCCGCCTCCTGGATCGTGCGCAGGCGGTCGATCCGGGCGAGGATCCGCCGCTCGCGGTCCTCGAGCCGGGCTTCGATGTCGGGCGGGAAGACGTACCGCCCGCCGGCGGTCCGGATCCCGAAGGCGATCGCGACCGCGTAGTCCGATTCGTGGCTGATCGAGACGGCGATCCGGCCCATCCCCAGCTGTTCGGCCCGTTGCGCGGCCCGGCCATGGAGGCGGACCGCCGGCTGGCCGGTGGGCAGCCGCTCGATCTCGATGTCGCGCCAGCCGATCCCCCGGACGCCCAGCCCGAGGACCTTGCTGACGGCCTCCTTGGCCGCCCAGCGGCCGGCCATCGTCTCCGGCCGGGCCCGGACGTAGGCCTGCTCGCCGGGGGTCAGGACGCGGTTCGAGAAGCGCTGCCCGAAGCGGGCCAGCGAAGCCCGGATCCGGTCGATCCGGATGATGTCGATCCCGAGCTCGGTGGTCCCCTCGGGGACGGACGGGACCACGGCCACCGCTACTCGACCGTGACCGACTTCGCGAGGTTGCGCGGCTGGTCGACGTCCGTCCCGCGGGCGACGGCCGTGTAGTAGGCGAAGAGCTGGAGCGGGATGACGGCCAGGATCGGGCTGAGGACCTCGTCGGTGTCGGGCACCCAGCAGACCTCGTCGGCGAAGCGCTCGATCTGGGGGTCGCCCTCGGTCGCCACCGCGATCACCTTGGCGTCCCGAGCGCGGCCCTCCATCACGTTGCTGATCACCTTGTCGTAGACCGACGAGCGGGTGGCCACGGCGACCAGCGGGCATTCGGCGTCGAGCAGCGAGATCGGACCGTGCTTGAGCTCGCCGGCGGCGTAGCCCTCGGCATGGACGTAGCTGACTTCCTTGAGCTTGAGGGCGCCCTCGAGGGCGATGGGAAAGCTGGTCCCCCGACCCAGGAACAGCATGTGAGCCGTGCGAACATGCTTCTTCGCGAGAAAGCGAACGTCGTCGGCTCGGGCCAAGACCTCGCGCATCTGGGCAGGAACGCGCGACAGAGCCTCGAGAACCCGGCGTGACTCGTCGACCCCTAGCGA
>DATGGC010000219.1:0-3774 GCA_035308745.1 Candidatus Limnocylindrales bacterium
CCTACGATCACCGGCTGCTCGACCAGTCGGCGGCCCAGATCGTCGAGACGGCGCAGCGCACCGGCGCGGACGTCGTCGGCCCCGTGCCGCTGCCGACCCGGATCGAGAAGTTCACCGTCATCCGTTCGCCGTTCATCGACAAGGACTCGCGCGAGCAGTTCGAGATCCGCACCCACAAGCGGCTCGTCGACATCCTCGACCCGAGCGCCAAGACCGTCGATGCCCTGATGCGACTCTCGCTGGCCGCGGGCGTCGACATCGAAATCAAGATGTGATGAAGCACACGCTGATCCAACCCGCCCGCCGCGTTGTCGCCGGGGCTCCTCGCTTACGCACGTTCGCGTGCGCTCGTTCCGGTGCTCGGCTCCGTCTTGCGCTCGGGCTGGCTGAGCGCGCGCTTGGTGGAGCCCACGCATGAGCATTGGATTGATCGGTCGCAAGATCGGTGTCACCCAGGTCTTCCAGGCCGATGGGACGATGGTCGCGGTGAGCGTCGTCGCGGTCGAGCCGAACACGGTCACCCGGCTGCGGACGACCGAGCGCGACGGCTACACGGCCGTCCAGCTTGGTGCCGAGCCGAGCAAGCGCCTGTCCAAGCCCGAGGCCGGCCAGCTCAAGGACCTGCCCCAGGTGGCCAAGATCCGCGAGTTCCGGGTCGAGGCCGTGGGCGACTACAGCGTCGGCCAGCAGATCGGCCTGGGCGACCTGTTCGCCGAGGGCGACCTCGTCGACGTCACCGGCACGTCCAAGGGCAAGGGCTTCGCCGGCCACATCAAGCGCCACCACTTCCATCGCGGACCGAAGACCCACGGCTCCGACCATCACCGCGCGCCTGGCTCGATCGGACCGGGGACCACCCCGGGCCGGGTCTACAAGGGCATGAAGATGGCTGGCCACATGGGCGACGAGCGGGTGACCGTCAAGAAGGTCAAGGTCGTCCGGCTCGACGCCGACCGCAACCTGCTCCTGGTCAAGGGCTCGGTGCCCGGTCCGCGCAACTCCGTCGTCCTCGTGAAGAAGGCCTGACGATGCCGCAGACCACCCTCTACGACAAGACCGGCGCCGAGATCGGCAACGTCGACCTGAGCGAGGAGCTCTTCGCCGCGCCGATCAACGTCGCCGTCCTGCACCAGGTCGTGCTGGCCCAGCTGGCCGGCCGGCACCTGGGCACCCACGACACCAAGACCCGTGGCGAGGTTCGCGGCGGGGGCCGCAAGCCGTACCGCCAGAAGGGTACCGGGCGCGCCCGCCAGGGCCACAAGACCGCCCCGCACTTCCGGGGCGGCGGGGTGGTCTTCGGGCCGCACCCGCGCTCGTACGTCCAACGCCTGCCGCGCAAGATGAAGCAGCTCGCCCTGCGTGGCGCGCTGACCTCCAAGCTCGGCGATCAGGCCCTCCGGGTGATCGACGCCTTCGGGCTCGAGCAGATCAAGACCCGCGACTTCGCCGGGATCCTGGCTGCGGTCAAGGCCAGCGGGCGGATCCTGGTGGTTGCCCCGGGCAGCGACGAGCGGCTCCACCTGTCCTCGCGCAACCTGCCCACGGTGACCGTGATCCGGGCCGACTCGCTCAACGTCGTCGACCTGCTCAACGCGGACGTGGTCGTCATCGAACAGCCGGCCCTGGCCCGGATGCAGGAGGTCTACGGATGAGTCTCACCGCTCACGAGGTGATCCTCCGGCCGGTCATCAGCGAGAAGTCGATGGACGAGGCCGGCCACGGCAAGTACACCTTTGCCGTCCACGGGGATGCCAACAAGATCATGATCAAGGGCGCGGTCGAGGAGCTGTTCAAGGTCAACGTGACCGGGGTCAACGTCCTGACCACGAAGGCCAAGGAGAAGCGCCGCGGGACCAAGCGCGGCCGGATCAGCGGCTTCACCACGCCTTGGCGGAAAGCCGTCGTCACCCTGGCCGCGGGCCAGAAGATCGAATTCTTCGAGGGGGTCTGACGATGGCCCTGCGTACCTACAAGCCGACCTCGCCTGGCCTTCGGGGCATGACCCGATCGACGTTCGAGGAGATCACGACGCGCGAGCCGCACAAGCCGCTGCTCGAGGCCCAGATCCGCGGCTCCGGCCGCAACAACCAGGGCCGGCTCACCGTCCGCCACCGGGGCGGCGGCGAGAAGCAGCACTACCGCCGGATCGACTTCAAGCGCGACAAGGTCGGCGTTCCGGCCCGCCTCGCGACGATCGAGTACGACCCCAACCGCTCGGCCCGGATCGGCCTGCTCCACTACCGCGACGGTGAGAAGCGCTACATGCTCCTGCCCCACGGCCTCAAGGTCGGCGACGTGATCGTCTCCGGGCCCGAAGCCGAGGCCCGGGTCGGCAACGCCCTGCCGATCGCCAACATCCCGCTGGGGACCACGATCCACAACATCGAGCTGGTGCCCGGCAAGGGCGGCCAGATCGTCCGCTCGGCCGGCGTCGCCGCCCAGCTGCTGGCCAAGGAGGGCGACTACGCCCAGGTCCGGCTGCCGTCGGGCGAGGTCCGCCGGGTGAGCATCAAGTGCATGGCCACGATCGGCCAGGTCAGCAACCTCGATCACGAGAACCAGAACCTGGGCAAGGCCGGACGGGCCCGCCATCTCGGCCAGCGGCCGGAAGTCCGCGGCGTCGTGATGAACCCGCGCGACCATCCCCACGGTGGCGGCGAGGGCAAGTCACCCACCGGCATGCCGCCCAAGACACCCTGGGGCAAGCCGGCGATGGGCCTGCGCACCCGGACCAACAAGACCAGCGGCCGGTTGATCGTCCGCTCGCGTCACCGCAAGTAGCCGAAAGGAGGGAACCAGATGTCGCGCTCCGTCAAGAAGGGACCGTTCGTCGAGGCCCGCCTGCTCGGCCGCGTCCAGGACATGAACAAGCGCAGCGAGAAGCGGGTCGTCAAGACCTGGTCGCGCGCCTCGGTCATCTTCCCGGACTTCATCGGGCACACGGTCGCGGTCTACAACGGCAAGAAGCACGTGCCGGTGTACGTGACCGAAAACATGGTTGGTCATCGTCTTGGTGAGTTCTCCCCGACCCGCACCTATCGCGGCCACGGGAAGCACACCGAACGCTCGACCTCGCTGAAGTAGGAGGCGGATCATGCGCGTTTCCGCCACTGCCAAGTACCTCCGCGGCTCGACCCGCAAGGCCCGCCTCGTGACCCTCGCGATCCGCGGCAAGCGGGTCGAGGAAGCGGCCGCCTTGCTCCGGTTCATGCCCCAGCACGCCGCCCGCGACGTGGCCATGGTCCTCAAGAGCGCCACGGCCAACGCCGAGAACAACCACAACCTGTCCGCCGAGGACCTGGTCATCGTCGAGGCCCACGCCAACGAGGGTCCAACGATGAAGCGCTGGCGCCCGCGGGCCCAGGGTCGGGCGTTCCCGATCCACAAGCCGATGACCCACATCACGGTCGTCGTCGAAGACCGGGAGGCCTGATCGATGGGACACAAGGTCCACCCGTACGGCTTCCGGCTTGGTGTATCGCGCACCTGGACCGCGAAGTGGTACGCCGACAAGGACTACACCACCCTCCTCAAGGAGGACATGGCGATCCGCAAGCTCGTCGACAAGCGGCTGGCCAACGCGAGCGTCAGCCAGGTCGAGATCGAGCGCGGGATCAACCACGTGACCGTCACGGTCCATACGGCCAAGCCCGGGATCGTGATCGGCAAGGGCGGCCAGAACGTCGAGATCCTGCGCCAGCAGATCGGCGCCCTGACCAACCGCAAGGTGAAGCTCGAGATCAAGGAGATCCGCCAGCCGGAGCTGGACGCCTA
>DATGGC010000220.1:0-4371 GCA_035308745.1 Candidatus Limnocylindrales bacterium
GGCAGCTCGAAGGCAACCTGGCCCGCCGATACGCGTCCGACCACGGCGACCGATCGCCCGAGCAGGCGTCGCGCCGCCTGGAGGTCGCCCGCGCTGATCGCGGCGCGGATCTCGGTGCTCCGGACCGGCCGGCCGTTCACCTCGAGGGGCTCCACGACGTCGACCGCGAACCTCGCCAAGCGGCCCAGCTCGGCCAGGGCCGCCGGCGTCCCCCGTCGCTCATGCCCGAATGCGGCATCGGGCGTCATCAGGAAGCCGGCCAGCTCGACCCGCTGGCTGATCGCGGCGACGAAGTCCTGGTACGTGGTCAGCCGCACGGCGGCGTCGAAGTGCTGGACCACGACGACCTCGACACCCGCCCGTCCGAAGCGGACCAGGCGCTCGGCGGGATCGCACAGGACGGGTGGCGCAGCTCCAACCAGGATCTCGTCGGGATGGTGGTCAAAGGTGATCACCCCGGGCCGGGCTCGGTGGCGGGCCGCTGCCGCGCGAAGCTGCGCCAGCAGGTAGCCGTGTCCGCGGTGGAGCCCATCGAATGCGCCGACGACGAAGAACAGCGGCCCAAGCACGCCATCGGGTGCGTCGCCGGCCGGAGCCGGACCGTCTCCGGACCCCCCGGCGAGGACACCCGCGATGACCCTCGGGACGTCCCGGGGCCTGGCCCGATCAGGCATCGACGAGGACTTTGTCGGGCATCACCCGCGTCCCGTCCCAGCGCCCGAAGCCGGCCAGCTCGCCACCTGGGGCGAGCAACCGAACAGGCAGCTCACTGGCCGGTCCCGACGATTCGGCCGACGGTCGGATGAACTGGCCACGGACAACCGCTTTCAGCTCGTCGTCGGTCAGCTGGATCGAAGGCAGGCTGAGCCCCGCGTCGATCGGCAGGAGCAGCCTGGCCAGGGCGGCTGGGCCCGCCTCCACCGCCGCCCGAACCGGATCGAGCGCGATCGCATCGGCCAGCCGAAACGGCCCGCTCGCCGTCCGGCTCAACGCCCCGAGGTAGGCGCCGGTCCCGAGCGCCGCACCCACGTCACGGGCGATCGCCCGGATGTAGGTGCCGGCCGAGCAATCCACCTCGATCACCGCGATCGGCCGCTGCGGGTCGCTGTCGTCCCACTCGAGCAGCTCGATCCGGTCGATCTCGACCGAGCGTGGTGAAAGCTCGGGCTGCTGCCCGGCCCGGGCGAGGGCGTACGCCCGCCTGCCGGCGACCTTGATCGCGGAATAGGCCGGCGGCACCTGGACGATCGGGCCGCGGAACGCCGCCAGCGCTGCTTCGACGTCCGCACGCGCGAGCACTGCGCCGGACGGAGCCCGGGGCACTGGCGTCAGCTCGCCTTCGAGGTCGTCGGTCGTCGACGAGGCGCCGAAGCAGACCGTCGCCCGGTACTGCTTGCGATCGCCCAGGTGGTATTCGACCACTCGCGTCGCCCGGCCCAGGAAGATCGGCAGGACGCCCCGCGCGAACGGATCGAGGGTGCCACCGTGGCCGACTCGCTTCATGCCGCTCAGCCGGCGGACGAGCCCGACGATGTCGTGCGAGGTCGGCCCCGCAGGCTTGTCGACGACCAGGATCCCATCCAGCCGGATGGCGCCCGAGGCCGCGCGTGGCGCGCCACTGCCGTCACGGCTCCCGGCGCCGGCCACTGGTCCCGTCATCGGTGGACGGCGGCGGCCAGCCGGCGAGCTTCGACGACGACCGCGGTGACGGCCGCTTCGACCGGCAGGTGGATGGTGGCCCCGGCGGCCCGGGCATGCCCTCCCCCGCCGAATGCGCCGGTCAGGACGGTGGCGTCCACGCCGCCCGGCTTGGTCCGGACGCTGATCCGGGTCTCGCCGGCCGCCTCCTTGAAGATGATCGCCACTTCGGCGTCCTCGGCCTGGGCGACGAGGTCGATGATCCCTTCCGAGTCGGCCGGTTTCGTCCCCGTCGCGGCCAGGTCGGCATCCAGCAGGGTCGACCAGACGACCCGGCCGTGGTCGGCCGCGTCGAGCCGCTCGAGGACCCGGCCGAACAGGCGCAGCTGGGCGTCGGGCTTGGTCCGGTACAGGCGGCGCGAGATCTCGGCCAGCGGCGCTCCGACCTCGACCAGCGCGGCCGCGACCTCGAGCGTGCGCGGGGTGACGTTGGAATGGGCGAACGTCGAGGTGTCCATCACGATCCCGGCCATCAGGGCCGCGGCCAGGCCGCCGTCCGCGATATCGAGCGGCACGCCGAGCCGGGCGGCGAGCAGGACGACCATCTCGCAGGTGGCCGCGCTCGCCGGATCGACCCAGTCGCCGCCCGGCTCGGACGAACCCGGGTTGGACAGGTGATGGTCGATGACCACGTGGGGCAGCCGGCCGAACAGCTCGGCATTCCGGACGCCGATTGCGCCGACTCGCTCCAGGGTCCCGCAGTCGACGATCACCAGCAGGTCGTAGGCCGTGGCCGGATCCGGGTCGAGCCGCTCCGCCGCGATGCCGGGCAGGAAGTCGTAGAGCGGCGGGACGGGATCGGTGCACACCGTCGTTGCCCGGCCGCCGTGGTGCTCGATGATCCGCGCGACGCCGAGGGCCGCCCCGAGCGTGTCAGCATCGGGGTTCTCGTGGCTGACGATGAGCGCCTCGCGGGCAGCGGCGATCCGGCTGGCGACCAGGTCTGGCACGGCACCCAGGTATGCGTCAAGCGCGACGGTCAACGCCCAGGCCTTCGGCTCCCTGCCGTGCGGTTCGTCGGTCGGCCGTTGCCACTGCCCCGGCAACGCCCGCGGCGCGCGGCCCGATTGACGGGCGGCAGCGGCACGATCAGGTCACCCGGCAGGCCCGCGCCGCCGCCCTGGGCCGACGCGTCGTCGGCGACCGGCTCGGGCTCGGCGTCCCCCTCGCGATGGCGGCGGATCACCGGCGTCGGGAGCGTCTCGCCGAGCGGCGCTTCCGTCTGGGGCGTGTTCCCGCGCTCGAGCTCCTCGATCAGGTGGAGCACCCGGGTGCCCGTCTCAGCCGACTCATCGAGCCGGATGTGCAGGTTGGGGATCCGGCGCAGGCGGAGGCGCGAGCCCAGCTCGTGGCGGACGAACGGCATCGCGTGCTCGAGCGCCCGGACCGTCTCCGTCCGCTCGGCCGGGCTGCCGATCACGCTGACCCACACCCGGGCGTGGGCCAGGTCGGCCGTCGTCTCGACCTTGGTCACCGTGGCGAACCCGATCCGGGGATCCTTGACCTCGCGCGACAGGAGGCCGCCGATCTCCTGGCGCAGGAGCTCGTCGATCCGATCCGTGCGGGCGGTCATCAGCTGGCTCGGGCCCGGCTGACCGTCTTGGTGCTGAAGCACTCGATGATGTCGCCTTCCTGGAGCTCCTGGTAACCGGCCAGGCCGATCCCGCACTCCAGGTTCTGGGCCACTTCACGGGCGTCGTCCCGGAACCGGCGCAGCGATTCGATCCGGTCGGTGGCGACCACCTTGCCGCTCCGCCAGACCCGGGCGCCGCCCCGGATGATCCGGCCGTCGGTCACGAAGCAGCCGGCGATCACGGTCGACTTGCCGACCTTGAAGATCTGGCGCACCTCGGCCCGGCCTTCGACGACCTCGACGATCTCGGGCTCGAGCAGGCCGCCCAGGGCGGCGTCGATGTCATCGGTCAGCTTGTAGATGATGTCGTAGATCCGAACGTCGACACCTTCCGATTCGGCTGCCCGGCGGGCGGTCTCGGTGATCCGGGTGTTGAAGCCGACGACGATCGCGTTGGAGGCCGAGGCCAGCAGGATGTCGTTGTCGGTGATGTCGCCGGCCGCCTCGTGGAGGATGTTGAGGCGGACGTCATCGGTCGAGAGCTGGTCAAGGGCGTGGGTGATCGCGCCGAGCGAGCCCGACACGTCCGCCTTGAGGATGATCCGGAGCTCCTTGGCCTGGCCGGCCTGGATCTGCCGGTAGAGGTCCTCGAGGGTGGCCCGTCCGCTGGCGTCGCCGGTCTTGGCCGCGGCCGCCAGATTGCGCGACTCGACCAGGGTCCGGGCTTCCTTCTCGTCGGCGACGACGCGCAGGATGTCGCCCGCTTCGGGCACCTCGGCCAGGCCCAGGATGACCGCCGCGGTCGAGGGACCGGCGCTGGTGATCCGGGCGCCGGTCGAGCTCTCGAGGGCACGCACCTTGCCGTACGTGCCGCCGACGACGATCACGTCGCCGACCCGCAGGGTGCCGGTCTGGACGATCGCCGTGGCGACCGGCCCGCGGCCCTTGTCGAGCTCGGCCTCGACGATCGTGCCGATGGCCGGGCGCTTCGGATTGGCCTTGAGCTCCTGGAGGTCCGCGACGAGCAGGATCATCTCCAACAGCTCGTCGAGGCCGACCCGGGTCTTCGCCGAGACCGGCACCAGCGGGGTGTCGCCGCC
>DATGGC010000221.1:0-3598 GCA_035308745.1 Candidatus Limnocylindrales bacterium
GTCTTCGTGGCCCCGGGTTCGGCCGCCATCGGCAACGAGCCGCGGGTGACCTGCCTGCCCGATGTCGATCCGCTCGATCCGGCCCAGGTCGTGGCGGCCGCCCGGGCGGCGGCCGTCGAGCTCGTTGTCGTGGGTCCCGAGGCGCCCCTGGCCGCCGGCGTGGCCGACGCCTGCACGGCGATAGGGATCGCGGTCTTCGGCCCGTCGATGGCCGCGGCCCGGATCGAAACGAGCAAGGCGTTCTGCCACGAGGTCGCCGAGGCAGCCGGCGTGCGGATGGCGCGCGCCCGGTCATTCGCCCGGCTGGATCCGGCCGTCGCGTTCGCGGCCGAGCTCGCGGCGACCGGGCAGGGGGTCGTGGTCAAGGCCGACGGCCTGGCCGCCGGCAAGGGCGTGACGATGTGCGCCTCCCTGGTCGAAGTCCAGGCGGCGCTTGAGGCGATCTTCGAGGCCGCGGGCGGAACACCGGACCTCGGTCCGGACGCTCCCGCGGTCGTCGTCGTCGAGGAGCGCCTGCTGGGCCTCGAGGCGAGCGTGATCGCCCTGTGCGATGGGCGCGATGCCCTGGCCCTGCCCGCCGCCCGCGACCACAAGCGCCTGGCCGATGGCGACCAGGGCCCGAACACCGGCGGGATGGGTGCCTACAGCCCGCTGCCGGACCTGTCCAACGAGGCGGTCGCCGCGATCGTCGCCGGCGTCCACCGTCCGATCCTGGCCGAGCTCGCCCGGCGCGGCAGCCCCTTCCGTGGCGCCCTCTACGCGGGCCTGATCCTGACCGCCGACGGTCCGGTCCTGCTCGAATGCAATGCCCGCTTCGGTGATCCGGAGACGCAGGTGATCCTGCCCCGCCTGGCGGTCCCCCTCGGGCCGCTGCTCCGCGCCGCGGCCCATCGCGAGCTGGCTGCGGCCAGTCCGTCGGGCACCCTGCTGCCGGTCCTGCCGAGTGCCGCGGTGGGCATCGTCCTGGCCAGCGCCGGCTACCCCGACCGACCCCGGCGCGGGGATGTGATCCGGGGCCTGGACGTCACGGCCGATGTCGCCGGCGCCACCGGCCGGACCCGGGGCCTGGTCTTCCAGTCCGGCAGCCAGGTGGATCCGGACGGGCGCTTGCGCACGAACGGGGGTCGCGTCCTCACCGTCGTCGGCCTGGGCCCGGACCTGGCGGCGGCCCGCGAGGCAGCCGAACGGCTGGCGGACGGGATCGACTTCGATGGGGTCCAGCGTCGCCACGACATCGCCCTGCGCCCGCCGGCAACGAGGGACGCGGGCGCGCCGGTGCCGGCCGGAGCCCGGGCATGATCCGGCGCTACACCCTGGCCGAGATGGGCGCGATCTGGTCCGAGCAGGCCCGCTTCGAGGAGATGCTCCGGGTCGAGCTCGCCGTCGCCCGGGTCCAGGCGGCGCGTGGCCTGATCCCGGCGGCGGCCCTGGCCACGATCGAGTCGCGGGCCCGGGTCGACGTCGCCCGGATTGCCGAGATCGAGCAGTCGACCGACCACGACGTGATCGCCTTCGTCAGCCAGGTCGCCGAGAGCGTCGGACCCGACGGCCGCTACCTCCACCTGGGGCTGACCAGCAGCGACGTGGTCGACACCGCCCTGGCCCTCCAGCTGCGGGCCGCCGGTGAGCGCCTGCTGCTCGACGCCGACCGGCTGCTGACTGCCCTGATCGCCCGGTCGCGATCGGAGGCCGAGACGGTGATGATGGGCCGGACCCACTCGGTCCACGCCGAGCCGACGACACTCGGCCTCAAGATCGCCGGCTGGGCCTTCGAGCTGGCCCGTGGGCGGGCCCGGCTGGCGAGCGCGGTCGACGAGATCGGCACCGGCAAGATCTCCGGCCCCGTCGGGACCTACAGCCACCTCGATCCCGACCTCGAGAGCGAGGTCCTGGCCGGCCTCGGCCTGCACACCGACCCGGTCAGCACCCAGATCGTCCAGCGCGACCGGCATGCCGCCCTGCTCGCCGCGATCGCGATCCTGGGCGGCTCGATCGAGCGCTTCGCGACCGAGATCCGGAACCTCCAGCACACCGAGATCGGCGAGCTCCAGGAGCCGTTCCGGGCCGGCCAGAAGGGCAGCTCGGCGATGCCCCACAAGCGCAATCCCATCCTCGCCGAGCGGATGGCGGGCCTCGCCCGCCTGCTCCGCGGCTATGCCGGCGCGGCGCTCGAGAACCAGCCCCTGTGGCACGAGCGCGACATCAGCCACTCGAGCGCCGAGCGCGTCCTCCTGCCCGACGCCACGATCCTGCTCGACTACATGCTGGTCAAGATGACCGGCCTGGTCAGTGGCCTGCTGGTCCGGCCGGAGCGGATGCGCGAGAACATCGAGCGTGGCTTCGGGCTGCACGCCAGCAGCCGGGTCCTGGTCGCCCTGGTCGAGGACGCCGGGCTGTCGCGCGAGGATGCCTATGCGATCGTCCAGACGGCGGCGCTGCGGGCGGCCGACGAGCGGCGGCCCCTGCGCGACCTGCTGGCGACCGAGCCCACGGTGGCCGCCCGCCTGAGCCTGGCCCGGCTCGATGCCTGCTTCGAGGATGCCACCTTCCTGCGCCACGCCCAGGTCGGGATCGGCCGGCTCGACCGGCTGGAGGCCGAGCTGGCGACCCGGTCCGCGAGCTCGGCGGTCCGCGATCGCGACGGCGAGCCGGCCGACCCGGCCCTGCCCCCTGAGCCGGAGGTCGTCGATGCCTCGCGCTGAGTCGTTCCTGCGCTCGGGCAAGGTCCGCGACCTGTATGACATCGACGAGGACACCCTGCTCCTCGTCGCCTCCGACCGGCTGTCGGCCTTCGACGTCGTCCTGCCCACGGCGATCCCCGACAAGGGCCGGGTCCTGACGGGCCTGTCCCGCTTCTGGTTCGCCGAGACGACCAGCATCGTCCCCAACCACCTGCGCTCGACGTCGCCGGCGGACCTGCCCCCGGGCTCGATCGTGACCGAGTCGCTCGATGCCGCCAGCGGCCTCCTGACCCGTGACGCGATCGCGCCCGGCGGTGCCGACCTGGCCGGCCGGATCATGATCTGTCGCCGGGCGCGGGTCCTGCCCGTCGAGGTGATCGTGCGCGGCTACCTGGCCGGCTCGGGCTGGCTCGACTACCACCGGACGGGCACCGTGTCGGGGGTCGAGCTGCCCGCCGGACTGCGCCAGAGCGACCGGCTGCCGGCGCCCGTGTTCACGCCGTCGACGAAGGCCGAGCTCGGGTCGCACGACCAGAACATCTCGTTCGACGAGATGATCGACCGCCTGGTGCCGATCGTCGACGACCTGGAGGTGGCCGGCGCCCTGGCCGAGCGGATTCGCTCGATCGCCCTGGCCCTCTACGGCTACGGCTCGGCGATCGTGGCCCGGGCCGGGATCGTGCTGGCCGACACCAAGTTCGAGTTCGGGCTGGCGGCCAGTGGCGAGCTGCTCCTGATCGACGAGGTCCTGACCCCAGATTCATCCCGCTTCTGGGACGCGACGACGTACGAGCCCGGCCGGGCCCAGGCGAGCTACGACAAGCAGTTCGTTCGCGACTGGCTCGAGACCCAGCCCTGGGACAAGACCGCCCCGGGTCCCGAGCTGCCGGCCGAGATCGTGGCCGGCACCCGCGCCC
>DATGGC010000222.1:0-2096 GCA_035308745.1 Candidatus Limnocylindrales bacterium
TCCAGCGCGATGTGGCGCATCGTCGGCAGCCACGTCTCGCGATCGTCGACGGTCGGCGCGCAGTACAGCTCGATGCCCTGGCTGTACATCGCCAGCCGGAGCTGGGGCATGTAGCTCTCCCAGCAGATCACGGCGCCGATCCGGCCCAGGGCCGTGTCGAGGACCGGCAGCGTGGAGCCGTCGCCGAAGCCCCAGATCAGGCGTTCCATCGCGGTCGGCATGACCTTGCGATGGGTCGCCAGGAGGGCGCCATCGGGGCCGATGAACAGCGCCGTGCAGTACAACGTGCCCGGCGTCCGCTCGATCACCCCGACGACCAGGTGGACCCGGTGCTGGTTGGCGATCTGGCCGAGCAGGTCCACGGCCGGCCCCGGAATCTCGACAGCCGACTCGTGGTAGCGCCGGAACCACTCCCGGCCTTCGGCCGTTCGCGAGCCGACGACGGCGCCGAAGTCGGCGCCCTTGGGATAGCCCGATACGAACGCCTCGGGAAAGACGACCAGCTCGGCGCCCTGGGCGGCGGCCTTCGCCGTCCAGTCGGCGACCCGCTCGAGCGATGCCTCGCGATCGAAGGCGGCCGACGCCGCCTGGACGACCGCGGCGCGAACAGTGCGGCCGCTCATCGAACGTGCCCGACCCGCACCTAGCTGGCCGACCAGCTGGCGTCGACGCTGGGCGGCGCGAGCAGGGTCTGGAGCACGACGCAGTAGCGCTCGGTCCGCTCCTTGAGCTTGACCAGGCGCTCGGGCGGGACATCGCCGGACAGGTCGAACCGGACCCGGATCGCCTCGAAGCCGACCGG
The DNA here is from genome assembly GCA_035308745.1 of Candidatus Limnocylindrales bacterium. Taxonomy (GTDB): domain Bacteria; phylum Chloroflexota; class Limnocylindria; order Limnocylindrales; family CSP1-4; genus Palsa-1033. The sequence goes on from DATGGC010000222.1 coordinate 803, forward strand.
CACGTCGGCCGTGCCCAGGGTGCCCCGCAGGTCGAGGTCGCCCTCGACGGTCACGCTGACGCCGACGCCCTCGAGGCCCATGTTGGCGGCCACCATCTGGCAGGTGAGCTGGGCACAGGCCGCCAGCGCGCCGAGGAGCAGATCGCCCGAACAGGCCGCGCTGCCCGAACCGCCCACGCCGGGATGGGCGCCGGCCGCGTAGATCACCCGGCCGAGGTCAACCGAGCAGCTCATCGCCCCGTCGGCCGTGGTGCCGGTCGCCCGCAGGGTGATCCGGGCGGTCTCGGGCTCATCCCGGTAGAGTGCCTTGATCGGTTCCTGGATTTCACGCAGGGTCATGGTTCATCGCCTCTGGCAAGCTCGTGTCGATGATGGGCAAGGGTAGCCCGCGGCGCTGTCGCCAAGGTGACCCCTGCTCGGTCGTCTGACCGATTGAACACCCGGTGCCCAGGGCCGATCCTTACGCCGAACCAACCGAGCTCAGGAGGACCCGTCCGATGCCACTCTTTCTCGATACTCACAACAAGGTTCCCGGCCTGACCGCCGAAGCGGTCGCCCAGGCCCACGCCGCCGACCTCGCCGTCCAGGGCAAGCACGGCGTCAACTTCTTCCGCTACTGGTACGACGAGGCGACCGGCAAGGTCTTCTGCCTGGCCGAGGCCCCCAGCGCCGAGGCGACCGAGGCGGTCCATCGCGAGGCGCACGGCCTGCTCGCCGACTCGATCACCCAGGTCAAAGAGGGAGCGTAGCCAGGGCCTCGTTGGGGGTCATGTGCCGCCCTTCGCGGCGGCAGGCCTCGAAGCGGTCATGGCCGAGCTGCGATTCGAGCTCGGCCAGGCCCTGGTCATGGGCCGCGGCCGCCTGGGGCGGAACCATCGCCCGGATCGCCGTCCGGAGCGACTCGGCCGCGCCGTGCAGCCGGGTCGCTGATTCGGCATCGGCGATCGCGATCGCGGTCGCCAGGCTCTCCATCGCGCTGGCCAGGCCGGGCATGTCGCCCAGGTCCTGGCGGATCGCCAGGCCGCGCCGGAACAGCTCACGCGCTTCGTCGCCGTCGCCGTCGGCCAGGGCCAGCTCGGCCAGGTGGGTCAGGACCCGGGCGATGCCCCGCCGGTCGCCCATGTCCTCGAGCATCCCCAGGGCCTCGAGATGGAGCCGCCGGGCGCCTTCGCGGTCGCCGGCCCGGCTGGTGCCCCGCCCGAACGCGTCGAGGGCAAAGGCCTCGGTCCAGCGATCACCGAGCGCCCGGATCGTGGCCAGGCTCTGCTCGTGCAGGGCCCGGGCGGCTTCGAGG
>DATGGC010000223.1:0-7774 GCA_035308745.1 Candidatus Limnocylindrales bacterium
CCTGCGTCGACAAATTCCGGCAGGAACCGCGCTACGGTCGAGATCGCCATGACTCGGCGCCTGCCGGGCCGCGCCTAGCCTTGCGGCACGCACGGATGTGGAGCCCAGGCTCGGGTTACGGCCCGAATCCGGAGGTCCGCCGACCATTCGGCCGCTCCTGGCGGAATCTGACAACGGCGCGACCGATGACCAGCGCCGTGGCCAGCGGACCACCGAGCGCAAGAAGCACGCAACGTTGCCCAGTCAACGACCTCTGGTACCCTCACGAGGACGGAACGCAAGCAGCGACAGGGGTACCCGATGCAGGTCAGCGAAGGCGAGCTCGGCTGGAACGCGAAGATCATCGAGAACTTCCGCGAGCACGGCGGGCGGGTGACCATGCCCCCCTTCCAGGATTCCCACCTGCTCCTCCTGACCACGATCGGGGCCACCAGCGGCAAACCCACCACGGTGCCCCTGGGCTACACCCGCGACGGCGACGCGTACGTCGTCGTGGGCTCGAACAGCGGCGGTCCGCTCCAGCCGGTCTGGCTGGGCAACGTCCTTGCCCAGCCGCTGGTCAGCATCGAGGTCGGCCCCGAAACCTTCCAGGCGCGGGCCACCGTCACCGAGGGCGCCCTTCGGCGGCGGCTGCTGGACGCGCACCAGGCGGCCATCCCGATCTTCACCAAGTACGAGCAGATGACCGAGCGGCAGCTCCCGGTGATCACCCTGGAGCGCGTCACCCCAGCCTGATTCCGGCGGGCTGATCGCCGATCCGGACGGGACGCCGGCCGCCCTGATCGGGAGCGCTCAGTCGGCGAGCAGCCGATCGCGCGCGCATACGACCTGCTGGCCCAGGTGGACCGTGATCCGCTCGCCGGGCGCCAGGCGGATCGGCCAGACGGCCACGAAGGCGCTGCCCTGGTAGGTGCGCTCGAAGCCGAACTCGGAGTTCGAGATCGTCTCGATCGGCGACCACCAGGCCGTCCCTGCCGGGCCCAGCGTCGTCTCGAGCCGCAGGCCGATGTAGTCGTTGCCGCTCGAGACCCGCTCGATCGCCGGATGCTCGGCCCGTCCGTCGTGCGGGGAGCGCCGGCCATCCAGCTCGTACCAGGCCGCCGGGTTGGCGCCGCCGCCGAGGAGCATGACCGGCCATTCGAGGGCCAGCTCGGCGGCCACCTCGGTTGAGCCCGCATTGGCCAGCTCGACGTCCAGCTGGATCGCCGGCGCCCGGCGATCGCCGCCGAAGGTGAACCGTTTCTCGATCCTGAGGCTGCCGTCCAGCCCGTCGAAGCTGGCCGTCCGGCGGAGCACGACCCCCTCGGGGCCGGTTTCGGCGACCGCGTAGGCGCCGTCGAGGGCGTCGCTGAGCTCGGTGGCCCGGGCGTCCTCGAACTCGACCGCCGACGTGCCCGGTGCGAAGAGGTGGACGAGCCCCAGGCGGCGCTCGTAGCCGTCGTAGTGGAGGCGGCCGGCCAAACCGGCCTCGCGGGCCCGGACCACGCCGTGGATCGATGGCGCGCTGTCGCCCGCGTGTCCACCGGCCTCCGCGCCGGCACGCGCGGCGGGTCCGGCGTCGGCCTCCAGGAGCTGGGCGTGATACGCCTCGGGCCGGCGCCGGAGGACCGATGCCAGGGCATGCCGGACAGCCCGGATATCCCACGAGCCGATCCCACCGCCGTGGGCCGGGTCGATCACGACGACCTGGCCGGGCGAGGTGACCAGGATCTCGGCCGCGCCGTCCAGGTCCGTATCGGCCGGCACGATCGCGTCGACCGGCCGGCCACTCGCCCGATCGAGGGAATCGACCAGGTCCTCCGCGGCGATCAGGTGCTCGAGGGTTGCCAGGCGCATGTGGGTGATGTAGATCCCGCCGAACACGCCGTGCCAGTAGCAGTCGTTGCTCTGGCCCTGGTACAGCTCGACCCGGGCCGGCTCGAGCCGGGCAGCATCCGGGGCGCGGGTGGCGAGCCCGTCGACCTTGGCCGAGACCCGGAGCATCTGCTTGTGGAGCTCGTTGATCTCGCGGTACTTGACCTGGAAGTTGCGCCAGAAGCCGCCCCGCAGCCAGCGCACCTCCGGGCTGTGCTCGCGCTCGGCGCGGTCCAGGGCGCGTTCGAACTCCAGGCCCTCTCCGGCGGGCAGCGCCCACTCGCCCATCTCGGCGTAGGACGAGGTCGGGATGTAGACCCGGCCGATCGGCCGCTCGCGGTCGAGCCACTCGCTGGGCGTGACCAGCTCGAGCCAGTCGGCGTTGGCGGCGAGGGCATCGAAGAAGCGATCCATCCAGTGGCCCGGCGCCCAGCAGTGGGCAAAGGTCTGGGGCCAGGCGCCGAACTTCTCGCCGTCGTCGCCCATCGTGCCCAGCAGCCCGCCGCCCTCGATGGCGTGCGCCCGGAGCTCGGCGATCGAGGCCTCGACGTCGCCGAAGGGCATCAGGTAGCGAAGGGTCTTGGCCGACGGGAAGATCGCCAACCGGCGGCCCTGGTCGTCGGTGCTGAACGAGCCCCACAGCTGCGACTCGTCGACCGAGCCGGCCCGCAGGTGGGCGTCGTCGAGTACCGTCCAGTCGTAGCCGGCATCGACCAGGCTGACCGGCACGTCGGGCTCCCAGACGCGCTCGGCGAGCCAGGCGCCCCGCGGCCGACGTCCGCCGATCCGCTCGATCGCCTCGCCCATCCGGACCAGCTGGGCCAGCCGATCACGGACCGGCAGCGCGGCCAGGATCGGCTCGTAGTAGCCGCCGCCCAGCAGCTCGACCCGCCCGTCGCGGACAAGTCGGCCGACACGCTCGACGAACTCGGGTCGGTTGGCGGCCAGCCAGTCGAGCAGGGGACCCGAGTAGTGGAGCGCCATCCGGATCGAGCCATGGCGCTCGAGTGCGCCGATCAGCGGCTCGTAGGCATGGTCGTAGGCGTCGCCGATCACCCAGCCGAAGTTGCCCACCGGCTGGTGGTTGTGGAGGACGAGGGCCAGGGAGACACGCGGCGCCAAGGACGAGCTCCTCGATCGAGGGATCCGATGGGGCCATCATGACCGGCCCGGCCGGCTTCGACCGCACGCCTGATCGTGGCAATCGTTGCCCCGCCCGGAGTCCGACGCGACCGTTCGATGCGCCACCAGGATCTGGCGATTGGCCGGGTCGGCTAGGATGGCATCGCCCTGGACCAGGACGGCCCGGGCTCGGTGAAGGAATCTTGACCGGGCGACCACCCCGGTTGAACGGGCCCGCCCCGAGGATAGCGTTCAGTGGAGAGATCGCCTGCCGGTCAGCCCATGACCCGCGCGGAGCGAATGAGTGGATGAGGGAACCATGACGAGAAGGCGCCTGGCGGCGATTGCGCTGTCGGCCGGACTGCTGCTGATCACCGGCATCACGCCCGTCGCGGCGGCAAGCACGTTCGACGTGACCACGCCGTACCCGTCGGTCTCGATCGAGGCCGGCAACACGGTCACGTTCTCGCTGGACGTGTCGGTGCCCCATGCCGAGCGCGTCGGCCTGGCCGTGTCGGGCACGCCGACCGGCTGGACCGCCTACGTCCGCGGCGGCGGCAACATCGTCAGCGCGATCTATGCCGGCGGCACCACCGCGGCCGCCGTCGACCTGTCGGTGGTGGTCCCCGCCGATGCAGCGCCGGGCACCTCGACGCTGACCGTGACCGCGACCTCCGAGCAGGGCACCAAGACCCTGCCGATCGACGTCATCGTCCTGGGCGCGACCGGTGGCGCGATCACCTTGACGACCGACTTCCCGAAGCTGTCCGGGGCGCCGTCGAGCACCTTCTCGTACAGCGTGACCCTGACCAACACGGGCACCCAGAAGGAGACCTACACGCTGACCGGGCAGGGCCCCGACGGCTGGACGGTCGCGGTGCATCCGTCGAGCAACGCCCAGGCCCTGACCGACACGATCGATGGCGGCGGCAACGACACCCTGAGCGTGACGGCCACCCCGCCGACGTCGGCCCCGGCCGGTGCCTATCCCCTCCAGGTGACCGCTGCCGCAGGCTCCCAGACCGCCAACGTCGCCCTCGAGGCCGATGTCACCGGGACGCCCGCCCTGACCCTGGGCACGCCCAACCAGGTCCTCAACGCGACGGTGACCGCCGGCTCGACCACCCCGGTGGCCCTGGTCGTCACGAACAGCGGCACGACGGTCCTGACCGACGTCACGGTCACCGCCTCGTCGCCCACCGGCTGGACGGCCACCTTCGCGCCGACCTCCATCGCCACGCTCCAGCCGGGCGATACGGCCACGGTCACGGCCACGGTCAAGCCGGCCAGCGACGCGCTGGCGGGTGACTACGACGTGACGTTCACCGCCACGAGCGGCAGCGCCTCCTCGAACGTCGACATCCGGACCACCGTCCAGACGTCGCCCCTGTGGGGCTTCATCGGCATTGCCCTGATCGTCCTCGTCCTGCTGGGCCTGGGCTGGGTCTTCCGCCGCTACGGACGGCGCTGATGGCCCGCAAGCGAGCTCGCCGGGTCCGGACCGCGGGGTCCGAGCCCGGTGGTGACATCGCGATCGAGACCCATCGCCTGACCAAGGCCTACGGCGACCTGGTGGCCGTGGACAAGCTCAACCTGGCGATCCACGCCGGCGAGGTCTTCGGCCTGCTGGGACCCAACGGGGCCGGCAAGACGACCACGATCTTGATGCTCCTGGGGCTGTCCGAGCCGACCAGCGGCCGGGCCGAGGTGGTCGGCTTCGACCCGACCCGCCAGCCGCTCGAGGTCAAGCGTCGGGTGGGCTATCTGCCCGACGATGTCGGCTTCTACGCCGAGCTGACCGGCCGTCAGAACATGCGCTACACCGCGGCCCTCAACGGCATCGGCTCGCGCGAGGCGAACCAGCGGATCGGCGAGCTGCTCGACCAGGTCGGCCTGGCCGATGCCGCCGATCGGCGAGTCGAACAGTATTCGCGGGGCATGCGCCAGCGCCTGGGCCTGGCCGACGCCCTGGTCAAGGACCCCTCGGTCGTGATCCTCGACGAGCCGACCGCTTCGATCGACCCGGCCGGGGTGACCGAGGTCCTGGCCCTGATCCAGTCCCTCGCCCGCGAGAACGGGGTGACGGTCCTCCTTTCGAGCCACCTCCTCCACCAGGTCCACCAGGTCTGCGACCGGGTGGCGATCTTCAACAAGGGCCGGGTCCTGGCCCAGGGCCGAATGGCCCAGCTGGCCGAGGAGCTGGCCAGCGACCAGCTCGAGCTGGAGGTCGGCCTCGACGGCCCGGCCGACCAGGTCGAGGCCGCCCTCCGCTCGGTCGCCGGCGTGACCAAGGTCACCCGCGATCCTCACGATCCGCACCTCTGGCGGGTGGCCGGCCCGCAGTCGATCCGGGGCCACCTGGCCACGGACCTGGCTGCCCGGGGGATGGGCGTTCGGCAGCTCCGGCGGGTGGGCGACGAGCTCGACGAGATCTACCTGCGCTACTTCCAGCGGGACGAGGGCGGCCGTGACAACGCCGCCTGACGCCGTGACCCTCGACGACGACGAGCTGGACGATGAGCCCCAGGCGAGCCCCGACGCACGGAGCGACGCACCGAGCGAGGCGGCGTCCGGTCGGACCCTCGGCCGGCTGAGCCCGCGCGGCTTGCCCAGCTCGGGCTGGCGGGTGGTGGCCGCTAAGGAGTTCGGCGATCACATCCTGAGCGTGCGCCTGTTCATCCTGCTCGGCCTGCTGAGCCTGTTCGCAGTTGGCGCCATCTACTCGACTGCCGCCTACGTGGGCAACAACGCCCAGGCAGCGTCGGGCGCGGTCGGCCTGTTCGTGCTCCTCTTCAGCCACTCCGACCCGAACTCGCAGGTGCCCTCGTTCGCGGCCCTGGTCGGCCTTCTTGGGCCGTTGCTGGGGATCGCCTTCGGCTTCGACGCGATCAACGGCGAACGTTCGGAGCGGACCCTGCCCCGGCTGATGTCCCAGCCGATCCATCGTGACGCGGTGATCATCGGCAAGTTCGTGGCCGGCCTGGCGGTGATGGGCCTGATCCTGGGGGCGATCACCCTGATCGTGGCCGGGGTGGCCTTCTTCGTCCTGGGCGTCGTGCCCAGTCCCGACGACGTGGCCCGTCTCGGTGCCTGGTTCGTCGTCACCCTCGCCTACCTGGGCTTCTGGCTGGCCTTTGCGATGCTCTGCTCGGTCGCCGTCCGACGGGCCGCCACGTCCGTCCTGGCGGCCGTCGCACTGTGGATCGTGCTGACGATCTTCGCCTCACTGCTCGTCGGCATCTTCGCCAACTACCTGTCGCCGGTGCCGGCCAACCCCACCCTGGATCAGCAGGTGGCCAACGCCGAGCTGACCGACGACCTGGCCCGGATCTCGCCCGGCACGCTGTACACCGAGGCGACCGAGTACATCCTCGATCCCACCGTCCAGACCGTCGACATCGCGGCCCAGGTCGCGCAGGCCTCGAATACCGGGGCCGTTCCCTCGGCCCTGCCCATTGGCCAGAGCCTGGCCCTGGCCTGGCCGCAGGTCGTGGCGCTCCTGGCCCTGACGGTCGTCTGCTTCGGGCTCGGCTACATCGGCTTCATGCGCCAGGAGGTCAGAGCCTAGCCACGCCCTGCGCGTGGCCGGGCGTGGGCGGGGGGCCGGCTTCGCGCGCGCCTCTGGCTCAGTGCCCGCGCGCAGGACCCACCTTTGCCTCACTGCCCGGCGCGCCCACGGCGCGGCTCCAAGCGGGTGACGAGGGGGCCGCTCGTTGCCGTTGGTTCTTTCAGAGCAACAAACCGGCAAATTCCCGGCCGTTTCGGCGGCCGCGGGCCGAGCGGGCGCCCGGATTCATCCCGGCCCGTGCGTGGCCTGACGCAAGTTGATCGACGACCCGGTCCCGCCGCCCCTCCGGGACCCTTCCGGAAGCCCAAATCGGCCGATTTGTTGCTTCCAGAGAACCATCAGCACAACCCTTGAACGACGCGCTGAGTTTCGCGCCGAGCAGGACGCTGAGATGTACCTTGCGCGAATGGAACCGGTCGACGTGCCTGAGGCCGACCTCATCAGGGATCGCGCGCTCACAGGCACCGGCGAGTTCCCGGCCGAGGGCATGGCCCTCACCCACATCCTGGTCGTGGCCGATGTCGAGCGGTCGCGAGCCTGGTACGTGGACGTGCTCGGGGCTGAGCTGTATCGCGAGTACGGCGGAACCTCTGCCGTGCTGACCTTCGCGAGCACCTGGATCCTGCTCGTGACCGGCGGCGAGCCCAGCGCCGACAAGCCGACCGTCACGTTCGCCGCTCCGTCCGATCCCGATCGCGTCAGCCATGCGATGACGATCCGGGTGCCCGATTGCCAGGCAGCCTACGCCGCGCTCCGGGCCAGGGGCGCCAGGTTCCTGACGCCGCCCTACGAATGGGGCCGCGAGACGCGCTGCTTCTTTCGCGACCCCGACGGCCACCTGTTCGAGATCAGCCAGGCCGGCTAGCCGCGAACCCGGATCCGGGCCGTTTCTTGCACACCACCACACAGGCTGGTCTCCCGAACGGCTCAGGAGCCAAAGCGGGGCGAGGTTCGACCCTGGGTTCAGCCTTTTTGGTCGAGCGGCAGGCGGGCGCCGTTGACCGCCGCGGCTTCGTCCGAGCACAGGTACAGGAACGCGGCCGCGATCTCCTCCGGCGTCGTCCAGGTCGCGTTCTTCGGCGTCGGGGCCGAATCCCGTTCGCGCTTCTCGTCGATGGTGCCCACCGTCACGAGGTTGACCGTGACGCCGGTGCCGGCCACTTCGCGGGCGAGCGTCCGCAGCAGGGTGTCTTCGGCGGACTTGGCGATGGCGTAGCTGGCCGACTTGGG